>CAZWTM010000025.1:0-32979 GCA_964637385.1 uncultured Peptococcaceae bacterium | reverse complement strand
GAGCATAGTAAGGATAAATTTCTTGGGCAAAATTAATATTTTCTATATTGCTCCCAAACTGCAGGGTGCTTAAACTCACCATGAAAGCGCCCATGGGCAGTACCAAGGGCAGGTAGGAACGCAATTTTAATAATTGTGCTGTACCCAGTACCGCCCCATAATAGAGAACAGCAATTTTTAAAAAACCCATGCTTAAGAGATTTATTGCTATAAGAATTTCCAGCCTGGTTAGTATTTTTCCTACGTCAATCAAACGTACTGCTTGATAAGCAGGATAGGTAGAGATGGTTTTAGTAATTCCCAGGACAACAGTGTCTCGTACTGCTACTACTACCAGGAGCATAGCCGCCATGATTAAAGCGATTATGGAAGAGGTCTTGGCCTCTTTTACCTTTTTTAAAAAAGGAATCACCATGAGAAAGGCAACTGTTTCACCAAAAGGGAAAGTTGCTGCACTATGACTGGCCTTGATAAACTCTCTTAAAGGAAGGTCGAAAACCGGTAAAAGGTTGGTAAACTTCATGTCCTTTGCTAATAAAATAGCCGTACCAAAGATTACGACAAATGTAAAGATTACTAGTAATATACTACACCGAGCGATTACTTCTATCCCGTTTCGTACTGCAGAGGCACAGATTAAAGCCACCAGGACGATGAACACTATCATGGGTGTTTCCAGGTAAATGATAGTTGTAAAAAAGTCGCCAAAGTTTCGCAAAACTAAACTGCCCAATTGGAGAAAATACCACAGGTAACCCAGGGAAATTATCTTACCCAGATAAGGGCCGTAAATTATATCATTAAATTGAATTAATGTCTCACCGGGGAATCTCACAGCCAGGGTGGTATAAATAAGGGCAAAGACCAGCCCTTCACCCAGTCCGGCCAGAATAGCCAGCCAGTCATCATGCTTGGCCGCCTGGGCAGGACTGAGAATGAGAGACGACCCCAGAGTAAACCCTATCATTAAAAAGACTAACTCGGAACCGGCGATTTTACCCCCTTCAAGCTTCATTAATAAAACCCACCTATTCTGGTTTAACTGTTTTCGTTATCAGACCCGACCTGCGTAACTTAGCATCAACTATTACCGCTACTTCAAGGTTGGGGAAAAACTCATCCCACTTATCTTCGATATCTTTCCATAACTTCGGATATTTTTTGTGTACAGCCTCACCAAAACCAAAAATGTCCGTGTTCAGTTCCCGCGCTTTTTTCAAAGCAGCCATCACTTCATTGCGAATAACGGCCGCCTGGTTTTTCTCCAGGGTTTTCCACGCTGATTCTGATGTTAAATCATCAGAACACATTTGGCTGCCTAAATTGCCTTCCTTATGGATTTCTACCGCTATATGCAGTGTATTATCCTTTATTTCCGGGATAATTTTACTGCGGGCCCGGATTATTTCCAGGCTGACTTTACCTTTACCCCCGGGACATTCTACATCAATGATACCGCTTTTTATTTCATTGAGAACCCAAAGGAGCCCCCGGGTCTCGGTCTTATTCAGATAACCTGCCAACTTGTCTTTTTTAAAAACTGCCGTTCCCGTAAGCAGAGCAGTTTTTTCTTTTCCCTGGCCGGAAACCTCAATCAGAGAGGCTACCGGTGCCGTGGTCTTACTCATTAAACGGGTCAAAAACTCATGTAACGTAACAGCGCTTGCTTCCGAGGTGGCGCCCCGGGCTTCGATTAACTTAGAAATACTGATGGCCGGTACTTTTTCTAACTCTGCTTTTGTCTCTAAAACCTCACTTGCTGTATTTTTTCCAACTAAAACCCAGGCCAGCCACCGGGGTTCATGATCGCGGGCGAAAAAATCCAGATACTTTTGTACCCCTTCTTCAGCAGCATCCTCACCAAAGATAATAATTTCATTATGGGGGAAAAACAGCTTTCGGTTGGACTTATGAGCCATTTCTCTTATTGTATCAAAAACAGTATCTCCTGTAGCCGTAACAGTCCAGTAAGGTTTCTGTCCCTCACTGCCTCCTCCCCCGCCGCCTCCTGCCTGAGGCGCCTTCATCTCCCCGGGTTTTATGATTTGCACCGTGATTTGCACCTTACCGGGTTCCTCAGGTTTGTCAATGCCCGTACCTGAGACAATGGCTAAAGTATCTAACTCGCGGCGGTTCCAACAGCCGGCTGTAAGCAAGATGATGAGTGATATAGCCAATATTCTTAGAAACAAACTACCATGTTTTACCATTCAACACCTCAAGACAAATTCCCGTCTTTTGTTTAAGTGGTCTTTAACTACCAACTACCCACTAAAATCCGTCACTCATTTTTCCGGGGGGGGCGGGGCATTAACCCCCATTTTTGCCGTTTAAAGTCGTGCCAGCCAATGCC
This sequence comes from uncultured Peptococcaceae bacterium, assembly GCA_964637385.1. Classification (GTDB taxonomy): domain Bacteria; phylum Bacillota; class Peptococcia; order DRI-13; family DRI-13; genus Thermanaerosceptrum. The sequence continues at coordinate 30,626 of CAZWTM010000025.1, read as the reverse complement.
ACGAGGACGGGTGAGCATAGCCCACAAAGGCACTCTAAAGAACACGTCTTTCAAATCTAAAAGACTTAAGGGACTCAAAGGTGAGAAATAGGGAGTCCCAAAAGACCTTAAAGCACACAGGTGGATTAACCCTCCCAATAAGCCAATTATAATACCGAAGGCACCCAGGAAACCGGCTAAAATGGTAAGGATAAGGCGAGCGAGAGCTGCCACATCAGACTGGGAAGGAATCACAAAGGATGCAATAGCCGTTAACGATATGACAATAACCATGGGGGCGCCGATCAGTCCCGCTGAGACAGCCGATTCACCGATGACCAAAGCGCCGACAATACTTATAGCTGAACCAATAGGGCGGGGTAAACGAACGCCGGCTTCCCGCAGAATTTCAAATATGGTTCCCATAATAAGGGCTTCGGCTACTGCCGGGAAAGGGGTCCCTTCCCGGGCTGCTGCCATAGTGATTAGCAAGGGAGTAGGGATAAATTCCTGGTGGAAGGTTGTTAAAGCCACATATGCTGCGGGAGCTGTAATAGTAATCAAAAAAGCCAAGAATCTTAGTGTTCTCACAAGACTTGCATAATACGGTCGAGAATAGTAGTCTTCTGCACTTTGAAAGCTTTCAATAAAAACCATGGGTACAGTAAGTACCATAGGCGTGCCGTCAACCAGGATGGCCACCCGGCCTTCCAATATTTTAGCCGCAACCACATCGGGTTTTTCACTGTTAGCCATTGTTGGGAAAGGGGAGAAAGGGGCATCTTCAATAAACTCTTCAATATAACCTGACTCCAGGATGGCATCGGTCTTAATTCTCTTCAAACGGCTCTTAACTTCCTCTACAAGCCGGGGATTGGCCACGCCCATTAAATAGGCAATACAAACATTGGTTTTGGTTTTTTGCCCTAATTGCAGGGTTTCCAGGATAAAATTAGAATTACAAATTTTGCGCCGTAACAGAGCCGTATTAACACGTAAGGTTTCAGTGAAACCTTCCCGAGGGCCCCTGACCACGGCTTCGGTTTTTGGCTCTTCTACTGAACGCGCTTCCCAGCCTTTGGTACTAACCACTAGTGCCTCGTGGAACCCATTTATCAATAAAATAGTATCTCCGGCTAAACAGTCATTGATCGCTTCCTCCAGAGAAGTAACTTTTTTCACCTCGCCCACGGAAAGCATTGTTCTCTTGATAATTTCAATACTATCAGGGGGTCGTAATTCTTCGGGACTAATCAGTCGGGTATGGTACATCAAAGGCTTTATAATACTTTCGTTAATTATAGTTTTGTCTGTCATGCCGTCTAAAAAGATAAGAGCAGCATTAATTTTTTCTTCACAACCGAAACTGAATTCACGTATAACAACATCACTACTAGGCCCTAAAATATTTCGTAGCATTTTTAGATTTTGTTTCAGATCACGGGAAAGGTTATCCTGAGAAACTTTTGGAGAAGCACCGCCTTGTTCTTTAACATTTTGGTTAAGTATTTGCTGTACATGAATTTTCTTAAAGATCCGCTGTAACATAAGCCTTCCTCGTTTTTCTTTAGGTTCACTTTTTAAATAGTGTGCTACAAACAGGTAAAATTATGCAATTAAGTAATTCTAAGGGTTAAAAAAACAAAGAGTACCAGCCAGGTACTCTTTGCTCATGTTTTTTGACTAATCCAGTATTACGTTAAATTCTTTAACTCCTTTAGCACGGCCTCGCCCATGGCCCGGGTCCCTACCCGTTGAGTACCGGGAGACCAGATATCACCCGTACGCAAGCCCTGATCCAGGACGTTGTTGACGGCCTTTTCAATAGCCAGGGCAGCTTCTCCCTGGCTAAAGGAAATGCGCAGCATCATAGCCACAGAAAGTATGGTAGCCAGGGGATTGGCCTTATCCTGGCCTGCAATGTCGGGGGCGGAACCATGGGCCGGTTCGTACAAAGCGGGTCCTTCCCCAATACTGGCAGATGGCAGCATCCCCAAAGAACCTCCTAAAACTGATGCCTGGTCCGAGAGAATATCGCCAAACATGTTTTCCGTGACAATCACATCAAACTGGGCGGGATTAAGGCATAGCTGCATGGCACAGTTATCCACATAGAGGTGGTTAAGGATGATCTCCGGGTAATCTTGCGCTATATCTTCCACGGTTTTGCGCCAGAGGCGGGAAGTATCCAGAACATTAGCTTTATCTACAGAAGTGACTTTCTTTCTTCGTTCACCGGCTAAAGAAAAAGCTATTTTGGCTATCCGGGTAATTTCCGGAGTGGAGTACTCAATAGTATCATATGCTTTCATACCACCGGGTATAGTTTCCTGCCCCCTCTTCCCAAAATAAGCGCCTCCAATCAATTCCCGAACAACGATTAAGTCTACCCCTGCAAGTTTTTCATTCTTCAGAGGTGATTGTTGTATCAGCTGGGGCCAGCATTTGACAGGGCGCAGGTTAGCATAGAGGTTCAGGGCCTTACGAATACCTAAAAGGCCTTTTTCCGGACGCTTTTCTCCCGGCAGGTGGTCCCATTGGGGCCCGCCTACGGCTCCTAAAAGCACAGCATCACTCTGCAGAACCAGCTCTTTCGTCTTCTCCGGGAAGGGCTCTCCGGTGGCATCAAGAGCCGCTCCCCCCAGTAAGCCCATTTCCGTGGTATATTGGAAGTCATATTTCTCCTTAATGACCTCCAGTACCTGAAGGGCCTGTTCCATAATTTCCGGCCCAATACCGTCACCGGGAAGGACCGCCAGTTTAACCACGGTTTTTCACCTTCTCTCTCACGTAGGGAATGAGTCCACCTTTTTCCAGAATTTCCAGCATAAAGGGAGGAAAGGGCTCTCCCTGAAAGACGGTACCCGTGGCAAGATCTTTTATTTCCCCTGAGACCGGATCTACCGTAAGTTTACTTCCTTCCTGCACGGCCTTTGACACTTCGGGAGCCACAATAATAGGCAGGCCGATATTGATAGCATTACGGTAGAAGATCCGGGCAAAGCTCTCGGCAATCACACAGCTAAATCCGGCAGCCTTTATGGCAATAGGGGCATGCTCCCTGGAACTGCCGCAGCCAAAGTTTTTCCCTGCTACCAGTATATCCCCTGGTTTAACCCTTTCCGGAAGACTGGGTATTAAATCTTCTAAACAGTGCCGGGCCAAAAACTCCGGCTCTGACCGGTTTAGATAACGGGCAGCAATGATCAGGTCCGTGTCCACATCATGGCCTACTTTCCACACCTGCCCTGTTATTTTTCCATACCCTTTCATCATAGCACCTCCTCCGGAGACCCTATACGGCCCAATATAGCCGAAGCAGCGGCAACGGCAGGACTGGAGAGATACACTTCGCTTTCCGGATGGCCCATCCTGCCCACGAAATTGCGGTTTGTGGTAGAGATGGCCTTTTCTCCTTTGGCCAGGATACCCATATAGCCTCCCAGGCAGGGACCGCAGGTAGGTGTGCTCACCACTGCACCGGCATTGACAAATATTTCAACCAGACCTTCTTTAACGGCTTTAAGATAGATTTCCTGGGTCCCCGGTATAACAATGGCCCTGACTTCCGGATGAATCTTTTTCCCCTTGATAATCTCCGCTGCCACCACCAGGTCTTCCCATCGCCCATTGGTACAGGAACCGATCACCGCCTGGTCAATCTTCACCTGGGTGGCCTGGGAGACAGGACGGGTGTTGGAAGGAAGATGGGGAAAAGCTACCTGGGGTTCCAGGTCAGTAACATCTATTTCGATAACCTCACTGTAGGAGGCATCCTCATCGCTGGTATAAAGTTTCCAGGCCTTCCTGGCCCGTTCTTTCACATAGGCTATGGTCTTTTCGTCGGGCTCCATGATGCCGTTCTTGGCCCCGGCCTCAATGGCCATATTGGTCATGGTCAGGCGTCCATCCATGGATAATTCCCTGATGGCTTCTCCCGTAAACTCCATGGCTTTGTATTGAGCGCCATCCACACCAATCTTTCCGATAATGGCTAAGATATAGTCTTTTCCTGTCACCCATGGGTTCCTGGGTTTTCCTTTGAGAATAAACTTGATGCTCTCTGGTACGCGGAACCAGATTTCCCCTGTGGCCATACCTACAGCCAGGTCTGTACTTCCTACCCCCGTGGCAAAGGCGCCCAGGCCCCCGTAAGTACAGGTATGGGAATCGGCGCCTATCACCACATCGCCAGGAACAACCAGGCCCTGTTCCGGTAAAAAGCAGTGTTCTATGCCGTTACGGCCCACTTCATAATAATGGGTCAGCCCCTGCTCCCGGGAAAACTCTTTAATTTCCAGGCACTGCTGGGCTGAGGGTATATCTTTGGCCGGGGCAAAATGATCAGGAATCAAAACTACTTTATCTTTATCAAATACCCTGTCAACGCCAATCTTTCTGAACTCCTTAATGGCTAAGGGACCTGTAATATCATTGGCCAAAACCAGGTCCAGTTTCACGTTGATCAGTTCTCCAGGAGAAACTTCCGGCAGCCCTGCATGGTCTGCCAGAATTTTCTCCGTAATGGTCATTCCCATGACATTCTCCCCCTTTATTCATTGGCAGCAGGCAGGTCTACTAATTCTTTATAAGTAGCGGCAATTTTGTTTAAAGCATTGATATAAGCCCGGGCACTGGCCTCGATGATATCTACACTTAACCCCCTGCCCATAAAGGTGCGGTCCCCAATCTCTACCCGGACCACCACTTCACCCTGGGCATCAGTTCCTCCCGTTACGGCGCTAATGCTGTAGGAATGAAGCCGGACGGGTAACTTAACAATCTTATCAATGGCCCGGTAGGTAGCCTCTACTGGTCCGTCTGCACAGGCGGCTTCCTCTATCAGGCGTCCATCAATTTCTAAACCTACCGTAGCCGTAGGTGAGATATTGGTACCAATGGAAACCTGCAGATTAGCCAGTTTATAAATTTCTTCCCCGCTTCCCACTACCTGGCTATCCACTAAAGCAATTAAGTCTTCGTCCAGTATTTCTTTTTTACGGTCAGCCAGTTGTTTAAATTCCCGGAAGGCTCTGTCCAGGGCTTCCCCCTCCAGGTCATAGCCCAGTTCCTGGAGCTGCAGCTTTAAGGCATGCCGCCCCGAATGTTTGCCCAGGACCAGTTTATTGCTGCTGATACCTACCAGTTCGGGATTCATAATTTCGTAAGTTTCTCTTTCTTTAATCACGCCATCCTGGTGAATGCCTGATTCATGGGCAAAGGCATTTTTCCCCACAATGGCTTTATTGGGCTGGATCAACATACCCGTTAAAGTACTCACCATCCGGCTGGTACGGTAAATCTCACGGGTATTAATGTTGGTGGTAAAACCTAAATAGTTTCTCCTGGTATATAAGGCCATGACCACTTCTTCTAGAGAAGCATTGCCTGCTCGCTCGCCGATGCCGTTCACAGCCACTTCCACCTGCTGGGCACCGTTTCTAATGGCAGCCAGGGAGTTGGCTACAGCTAAACCCAAGTCATTATGACAGTGGACACTGATGATGGCTTTATCAATATTAGGAACACCCTGGCGGATAGCTTTCACAAATTCACCGAACTCCCAGGGAGTAGCGTAACCCACGGTATCCGGGATATTGATGACGTTAGCCCCTGCCTCAATAGCTGCCGTGAAAACCTCGCACAAAAAAGGTATGTCGCTACGGAAGGCATCTTCCGCGGAAAATTCCACATCAGGGACCAGGCTCTTGGCTAATTTAACGGCATTTACGGCCATTTCTTTCACCTCAGCCTTGGTCTTGCGCAGTTTATGCTTCATATGGATTTCTGAGGTAGCAATAAAGGTATGGATGCGGGGGCGTTCGGCGCCCTTTACGGCTTCATAAGCCGCCATGATATCCTCTCTGTTGGTCCGGGCCAGTCCAGCGATAATGGGTCCCCGTACCTCATTGGCAATGCGCTTCACGGACTCAAAATCGCCCGGTGAGGCAATGGGAAAACCCGCTTCAATAACATCAACACCCAAACGGGCCAACTGGTGGGCAATAGCTAATTTTTCTTCCAGGTTAAGACTTACGCCGGGGGATTGTTCCCCATCTCGCAGTGTTGTATCAAAAATATAGATGCGCTTCTCAGCTTCTCCCATCTCATACCCTCCTTTACTCCCTACCAATCATTTCTGCTAAACCGCAGCCGGCTAATACCATAGGATAGACGTTATCTTTTGCAGTAATAATGACCTCCAGAATGGCCAGGCCGGGGTGTTGTAAAAACTGTCCTACTTTTTCCCGGATTTCCTGGCGTTGGGTAATTTTCAGGTTTAAAGCGCCATAAGCTTTGGCCAGGTAATGGAAATCAGGATTCTTTTTAAAATGCACGGCGGCATGCCTTCCGCCGCAGTAATGATCCTGAAGCTGTTTAACCATACCCAGAGTCTGGTTATTAATGATTAATACCTTCAGGGGTAAGTCCTGCTCCAGGGCAGTTCCCAGTTCAGGCATTCCCATCTGAAAACTCCCGTCACCCGTAATGACTAATACTGTATGTTGGGGACAGGCCACCTGGGCCCCTACGGCGGCAGGAATGCCATAACCCATGGTTCCTAATCCCCCGGAGCTAATGAAGGTCCGGGGCTTTTTCACTTGTAAAAGCTGGGCTGCCCATATCTGGTGCTGCCCCACATCGGTCGTAAAGATGATATTGTCTGGGGCCAGCTCATTGATGGCTTTCATGATCTCTGGTACCGTGATTTCGGGATTTTCCTCCTGGTCTTCACCGAAGATAGGCGGAAAAGAGGCTATCTCTTCCCACCACGCCGCGTTTTCTTTGCTGTTTAACCTGCCAAGCAACTGGTTTAAAACTATCTTCAGGTCTCCTACCAAAGGTATATCCACCCGAACATTTTTACCTATTTCTGCCGGATCAATATCGATATGCACAATTTTGGCCTCGGGAGCAAATTTGGCCGTATTTCCGGTAACCCGGTCATCAAAACGCATCCCCAAAGCAACGAACAAATCACAGCGGCTAACGGCCAGGTTGGCCCTGGCTACCCCATAAGTACCCAGCATTCCCAGGGCTAAGGGGTGATTACCAGGAATGGCGCCCAAGCCCATCATCGTACTTACCACCGGTACATTGAGGATTTCCGCTAATTTCGTTAGCTCCTGGCCTGCTCCAGCGCTGATGACTCCACCCCCTGCACAGATTAAGGGGCGTTTGGCCTCCATCAAGAGCTGGACAACCTGCTTGATCTGACCGGCATGCCCATTGACATTGGGTTTATAACCCCGCAATTCAATATGGTCACAGGGTTCATACTGCAGCAAAGTGGCCGAGACATCCCTGGGGATATCGACAAGCACGGGGCCAGGGCGCCCAGTTCTGGCAATATGAAAAGCTTCTTTTACAATACGCGGTAACTGGCGGGGATCCTTTACCAGGTAATTATACTTGGTAATGGGATCAGTAATCCCCGTAATATCTACTTCCTGAAAGGCATCGGTGCCCACCATACTGGTGGGAACCTGCCCTGTAATAATGACCAGGGGGATGGAGTCCATGTAGGCAGTAGCAATACCTGTGACGAGATTGGTTGCCCCCGGCCCTGAGGTGGCCAGACAGACCCCTACCTTACCGCTGGCCCTGGCATAACCACTGGCTTCATGGGCTGCTCCCTGTTCATGGCGTACCAAAATATGCCTGATACTGTCTGACTTTAACAAAGCATCATATATCTCCAGAACTGCCCCTCCTGGGTATCCGAAGATCACCTCTACACCTTCTTTTTCCAGACATTTTACCAGTATCTCCGCACCCAGTAGCATGAGATGACACCTCCGCTTTTATCTCTTCTTCAACCAGGGCATATGACTTCTCAGTTCTTTACCCACTACTTCCACTAAATGCTGTTCATCCATACGCTTAATGGCATTATAACGTGGACGTCCAGCCTGGTTCTCCAAAATCCATTCCTTGGCAAAAGTACCATCCTGAATCTCCCTTAAAACTTTTTTCATCTCTTTTCTGGTCTCTTCGTTGATAATACGCCGTCCAATCACCATGTCTCCATATTCGGCAGTATCGCTGATAGAGTATCTCATACCGGCAATGCCACCTTCATACATGAGGTCTACGATAAGTTTCAGTTCATGGAGACACTCGAAATAGGCGGATTCTGGCTGGTAACCGGCTTCCACCAGAGTATCAAAACCGGCTCTCACCAGTTCGGTAAGGCCGCCGCATAACACACACTGCTCACCGAAAAGGTCAGTTTCCGTTTCCTCTTTAAAGGTAGTTAAAAGTACTCCCGCTCTGGTGCAGCCAATACCCTTGGCATAAGCTAAACCCAACTCCATGGCTTTACCGGTAGCGTTCTGGTGTACCGCAATCAAACCGGGGATACCTATTCCTTCTTTATACAATCTTCTCACCATATGACCCGGACCCTTGGGAGCTACCATAAAGACATCCACATCGGCAGGAGGTTTAATCTGTCCAAAATGAATATTAAAACCATGGGAGAAAACTAAAGCTTTCCCTGGAGCCAAACCGGGAAGAATTTCTTTTTTGTAGGTTTCTGCCTGTTTTTCGTCGGGAATTAAAATCTGGATCACATCAGCCATTTGGGCCGCCTCAGGTACCGTATATACCTTCAGACCATCCTCCTCTGCTTTTTTCCAGGAGGCGCTGTCTGTTCTTAGTCCCACAATAACGTCAACGCCGCTATCTTTAAGGTTTTGGGCCTGGGCATGCCCCTGACTGCCATAACCGATAACCGCTACTTTTTTCCCTTCCAGGTAACTTAAATTAGCATCTTCATCATAAAACATTTTTGCCATGAGAATTTTCCTCCTTAAATATTTCCTTTATTTTTGACCTCTTACCATAGCCACTTTGCCAGTTCTTACCAGTTCCTGGATACCAAAGGGCTGGAGAGATTTAATAATAGCCTGAATTTTTTCCTCGTCTCCGGTAGCTTCAATAATGAGAGAACGTCGTCCAATATCCACGATGCGGCAGCGGAAAATCTCCACTATCTGCATAATCTCCTGGCGCACCGGCGGATCAGCCGCCACTTTTAAAAGCAGCAGTTGCCTTTCCACTGTCTCCTCGTTGGTAATATCATTGACCTTGATCACATCTACCTGTTTATTCAGCTGTTTGCTCACCTGCTCGATGACCTTTTCATCACCTTCAACCACCAGGGTAATCCGTGAAACCGTTTTATCTTCAGTTTCACCCACTACCAGGCTCTCAATATTATAGCCTCGCCGGGCAAAAAGTCCTGCGACCCTGGATAAGACACCCGGGTGGTTCTCAACTAATACGGCTAATGTGTGCCTCATCCTGCCACCTCCCTAGCATTTCGTTGGGTTTTCCTCCAGGAGGCACCATAGGAAATACATTCTCACCAGTATCAACCATACATTCCACGATCACTGGACCTGGTATACGCAGGACCTGGGCTACGACACCAGTGACCTCTTGGGGTTCCGTGATTTTGTAAGCTCTAATGCCATAAGCCTCTGCCAACCGCACAAAATCGGGGTTATAAGTAAAGAGACTATGAGCATAGTGACAGTTAAAGAACAATTCCTGCCACTGCCGTACCATACCCAGGCAGGCATTATTCAAGATAAAGATTTTTACAGGCAGTTGGAGTTGCACCAGGGTAGCCAGTTCCTGGATATTCATCTGAAAACTGCCATCCCCTGTAAATAGCACCACCATCTCTCCTGGCCGGCCCAGGCTCGCACCGATAGCGGCCGGCAGGCCAAAACCCATGGTACCCAAACCCCCGGAGCTTATAAAGCTGCGTTTCCCCCCAACCGGGTAATACTGGGCTACGAACCACTGATGCTGACCTACATCCGTTACGACAACCACCTTATCTCCCGCACACTTAGCCACTTCTTCCACCACATGCTGGGGTTTTAAATCAGGATATTTTTCATATTTCATAGGATATTTCTTTTGCCAATGCTTAATTTCATTCCACCAGTCTTCAGTCTGGAAGCGAATATTGCTTTCTTTAAGAACTTTAAGTAAATGGACTAAGAATTTCTGTGCATCACAAACAACCGGGATATCGGTTCTTACATTTTTACAAAGCTCAGCGGGATCTATGTCCACATGTATGATTTGGGCATGAGGTATAAAATTCTGGGGTTTGCCTGTAACCCGATCACTAAAACGGGTCCCGACAGCCAGGAGCACATCACATTCGCTTAAGGCCAGGTTAGCCGCGGGTAAACCGTGCATTCCCACGATGCCTAAAGATGCGGGATGGTTCTCAGGCAATGCTCCTTTACCCATGAAGGTAGTTACTACAGGAATATTGGTATAGCGTACCAACTGCAGTAGCTGGTCCCAGGCCTGGGAAGCAATCACCCCTCCTCCTGCCAGGATAAGGGGTTTTTTGGCTTTCTCTAAAGCAGCCACAATTTTTGGAAGCTGATTATCTAAGCCATTTTTGTGATAACCTTTCCGGGTGGTTATTCCGGGATAGGCCTTGGTTAAATCTACAGAGCTTACAAAGATATCTTTAGGTACATCAATCAATACGGGCCCTTTCCTACCCGATGTAGCCACATTCCAGGCTTCTTCCAAAATAGGTGGTAAATGTTTGATGTCCTTCACCAGATAACTATGTTTGGTGATGGGCATGGTAATCCCCGTAATATCGGCCTCTTGAAAAGCATCCCGGCCGATGCTGTCCAACCCCACCTGCCCGGTAATGGCCAGCAGGGGAACCGAATCCAAATAAGCATTGGCAATCCCCGTCACCAGATTGGTAGCACCAGGACCGGAGGTAGCAATACATACACCGGGTTTGCCGGTAGCACGGGCGTAACCATCGGCAGCATGAACCGCTCCCTGTTCGTGCCGGGTCAGGATATGCTGAAGAGAAGAACGCCCCAGTACATCATAGAAAGGTATCACCGCTCCTCCCGGATAGCCAAAAACTACATCCACACCCTTATTTTCTAAAAACTTAACAATATACTGTGCTCCATTCATATTAATACACCTCCGGATATTCTCATACCGGAGAGATTACAGCTCCTTTATCGGCTGAACTAACCATGCGGGCGTAACGGGCTAAATAACCCGTGAGGCCTTTTTGAGGAGGTCCGGCCCACTTCTCTTTACGCTGTAATAACTCTCCCTCATCAACTAATAATTCCAGGCTCCGTTCAGGAATATTAATACGAATCATGTCGCCCTCTTCAACCAGGGCAATCACCCCCCCTGCTGCCGCTTCCGGTGAAACATGGCCTATGGAGGCACCACGGGAAGCACCGGAAAATCTGCCATCCGTAATGAGGGCCACGGAAGAATCCAAACCCATACCTGCCAAAGCGGATGTAGGGGTAAGCATTTCCCGCATACCTGGACCGCCTTTGGGTCCTTCGTAACGGATCACGACAACATCTCCAGATTTGATGCCACCGCTTAAAATGGCTTCCGTTGCTGCTTCCTCACTGTTAAAAACGCGGGCAGGTCCCTGGTGGACCATCATCTCTTCGATGACTGCCCCCTGTTTCACTACAGCCCCGTCAGGGGCCAGGTTACCTTTCAGGATAGCAATCCCTCCCTCGGTACGATAGGGATTCTCGATGGTACGAATAACTCCCCCTGTTTCGTTACGGGTTACTTTTAATATGTCTCCCAGGCTTACTCCGGACACAGTTTTTACCGTACCGTCAATAAGTCCACCCCTGGCCAATTCCTTCATAACCCCCATAATACCGCCTGCTTCAGCCAGGTCTTCAATGAAACTGGGCCCTGCCGGGCTTAGTTTACAAAGCTGAGGTGTAGTGCGGCTGAGTTCATCTATTTGACTAAGGTCAAGTTTAATACCCGCCTCATGGGCAATGGCGGCAAGGTGCAAAACAGTATTGGTTGAACAGCCTAAAGCCATATCTGTACGCAGAGCATTCATAAACGCTCCCTGTGTCAGAATGTCACGGGGTCTTAAATCCTGTTTCAGGATAGCCATGACCTTTTCTCCTGCCTCCTTGGCCAGACGCCTGCGGGCCGCGGTAACGGCTAGAATAGTCCCATTTCCCGGTAAACCCATACCCAAGGCTTCCGTCAAACAGTTCATGGAGTTAGCCGTATACATGCCGGCGCAGGACCCACAGCCAGGGCAAGTACAGTCTTCCATCTCTTTTAATTCACTTTCAGTCATGGTTCCTTTACTATACTGTCCTACCGCCTCGAAAATATCGCTGAGGGCAATGCGCCTGCCTTTGAACTTACCGGACTGCATGGGCCCACCACTTACAAAAATGCTGGGTAGATTCAATCTGGCTGCCGCCATCAGCATCCCTGGAACCACTTTGTCACAATTAGGTATGAAAACCAGGGCATCTACAGGATGGGCCATCACCATGGTTTCGATAGAATCGGCGATAAGTTCCCGGCTGGCTAAAGAATATCTCATACCGGGATGATTCATGGCAATGCCATCACATACGGCAATCACGGAGAACTCAAAGGGAACGCCGCCGGCATTACGCACACCGGCTTTTACCGCTTCCCCAATCTCTCGCAGGTGCTGGTGTCCCGGTACAAAGTCATTTTGTGAATTGACGATGCCGATAAAAGGTCTCTTCATTTCAGCATCGGTAATCCCCAAAGCTTTTAGCAATGATCGATGGGGTGCTTTGGTAACTCCTTCCTTAATAAGACTGCTGCCCAATTCCTTTCTCTCCTTCCACTATATAACCTCTTAAAATATCCTATTAAAAGACCCAAGCGCATAAGTTCTAAACGAGTAGAACCTATCCGCTCGGGTCTTTTATCCCCACGGTGTAGCAATTCCTGCCTGTACCGCTTGGTCGCAAACACCGCTTTTCAGTTGTTAGTTGGTGGTTGGTAGTTGTTGGTACATTCCACTACCAACTAACAACTACCAACTAACAACTACCAACTAACAACTATCAACTAACAACTAAATCGCGGCTGGAACCCTAGGTACACTTCTCTCGTATGGTCAAAGTGCCGTCAAAAGATTGTGAGATTTATTATAACAGATTATATAGTTCATTCTTATTGTATAACAGCTTTGAGTATTATGATATAAGCTAGAGCGTATGTTGTCAACAGCATTTTGCAACCTTGTATGCAGTATAATGTGTTTTTTCTTTAAAAACTCCAGCTAAACACCTCCGTAAGCAATACACGTGCCAGAACGGCCAGGACCAGGATAGTACAGGTACCCAGAAATAGTTCAATGACAAAGGCCACAAAATATTCTGTCTGGTTTAATTCTTCTCTGCTGTAACGTTCTTTCTGGGTAAGATAAACCGGTACAAAAGAGATCCCTGCATAAAACATCAACTTCCAGGGCCCTACCTCCCAATACCATAACCCCAGGAACAGGTCACATAAGACCACTGTCATCACGGGCAAAACTAATTCCTTCATTACTCTTTCGTACTTCATACTAGACCTCAATTAATAAATGTAACTCATGAATTAAGTTTTACCACATGCCAAAGGAATTTCCTGCGGGTTTTCGATTAAAAAGTAACTTAAACTTTATTTTAAAAAAAATGGTCAACTACATAGGACGAATAGTAGGCATAAAAATTTTTTAAAGTGGAATTTTAAGAAAAAGTATTGCATGCACGGGTAATAACTGGTATTATACCCCTAAGGGGTATTAGTCTATTCCCGAAAGGAGGACGTGCTATGAAGTTGTCTGTTACAGAAGAGGCCAAAAAACAGTTGCAGGAGCAGCTAAAAGAGAACGAGAATCCCTATATACGGGTCCTTGTGAAAGGTTATGGTTGAGGTGGTCCCCGTTTGGGATTGGCTCTGGATGAGCCGAAAGAAGACGATGCTCATTTCCAGGTTGACAAGCTTAATTTTATTGTAGAAAAACATCTGGCTAAAAGCTGGCCGGAAGTTCGCATTGATTACCGCGATTCCTGGATGGGTAAGGGTTTTGTGGTTTATGCCGGAAGTGGTGCAGGTTGCTAACCTAAGGTTTTAAAGCCCACATCAATAAGAAAAGAAGGGAACTGGGAATTTAAGCTTGGCCACGGCACCCTTTAGGGTGCCTTTTCTATTAAATTAAATAAATTAAAAACCTCTCGCCACTGACATTCACGTCAGGGACGAGAGGATTCACGCGGTACCACCCTGTTTACCTGCCAAAAAAGTGTCTCTTAAAATACTGTACAGGACACTCCCACAGGTCACTCTAGCATGTAACGGCTGCCACCGGTTTATCCTACTTGGCTTCAGATAAACAGCTCAGGGATGAGAAGTTATATTCTGTGTACCGGTTCCCAGCAACCCGGCTCTCTGTAACACATATTTATTTATATAACAGTTTCCCTTCATAGCCGATATTATAATAAGAGATTACTTATAGTATAATCGGGTGAATTGCACTTGTCAATTATAAATTTGGTAATTTTTTTGTAAATTCATAGTATAATATAAGTAAAAAAACACCTCTGGTACAAAAGCCGCTTTGTTAACCGTAAACACTTTTCTTAGTAAAATATCTCCCTTAAACGACATAACTTATACTTTTCGACACATGAAAAGGCCAGCGGGCCTTTTTCTTCAATACCTGGCAGTTTTTATTTGTATTCACTTTTTTAACAATAACTTATACAAGGAGGGATTATAAAATGAAAGGACTGGCCATAAATCATTACCTTTTTACCTTCTACCGGCTCATTTTGAAACCAGTCCTTCCCCACAAAACTGTAACTGAAAAAGTTGACCTATTTACCAGAGAATTAGAAAATCTCCTGGCCTTACCATTAGAAAACCAAATTACGTACTCCAATGGTATCTATCAAGTAGACATAAGCCAATCCATTCCTTTAGGGGCCGAACCCCATAGCGGGAGAGTCTTTCGCCTGCGTTTCTACCTGCACCGGGATTATATTCGCATTCAGCTATTCATTTTACCGCCCTACCTGCGTAAAAAAGGCTGGGGCAGGCAAGTCTGGCAGCTTTTTCTGGCCTGCTGGCATAAAGAATACTCGTATTTTGAAGCCGAGTATAAGACATTAGATGCGCAAAAATTTTGGCTGGAGATGGGTTTCCAAATAGATGAAAAATCCTATATTACTTTTTGCCCGGGTCATCATTATAGCGGCAGGAAGATGTATTATAAAATAATCAAAAAACAAAATCACTGAAAGAATTTGTCTCTAACCGGGAATAGACCAAAATGGCCGCCTGTGTGGATGAACAGTACCCGGTCCCCTTTGTGGAAATACTCTCCCTTTTTAATCTCTTCTATTAGCCCATACATGGCTTTGCCTGTATAAACGGGGTCCAGGATAATCCCCTCTGTTTTTGCGACTAATTTAATAGTGTCCATTTGTTCCGAAGTGCTTATACCATACCCCGGCCCTACATAGCCGTCCAGGATACGGATATCTTCTTTTTTAACAGGAATCTTCTCTCCCAGGCTGGACATAACCGAATGTTCCTATACCGTTAGAAGCCCCTTCCGGGATAATATAGGGACGAAAGCCTCAAAAATGATCGGCATCTCGGAACGATACTGTTCAGGCGTAACGAACTTGATTTTCACTCCTAAGAGTAAATCCAGGAGGTAATTGCCATCAGGCTTATCCTCGGGTTTGCCCCGTAAGATCAGGCAGGAAGAGATGCCTAGCTTTGCCGCAGCTACCGCTGTAGCCCTGGCATGGTTAGACTGGAGTCCACCGCAGGTAATCAACATATCCGAATTTTTCTCCAGAGCTTCGGCTACCGCAAATTCTAATTTACGCACCTTGTTTCCTGCTATTTCCGATCCCGTAAAATCATCCCGTTTAATAAAAATTTCCGGACCACCCAGCCTCTCCGTTAACCGCTCCAGCTTAGTAATAGGGGTTGGTAAATGGGCCAACTGAATACGAGACGGTAGTTTCATATGGCAATCTCCTTCCATATCAACTTCATGAATTTATTCGTGCCTCTACCGCTATATTCCTCTCTCCATTACCTTACCCGCAATAAAATTCTCACATCCTATTCATTACCAGCGCCTGGAACTGCCTCCTCCGCCGCCGGAGCCGCCGCCCCCGCCAAAGCCGCCTCCACCGCCTCTTCCTCCGCCACGCATCAGCATACTCAAAATCAGGCTGAGGAAAAAGCCGTTCATAAAGCGATAATCAAGCCACAAGAGAAGTAGTAAGAAGATAATCCCGGCAGTTTTAGCCCAGCCCGGCAGAGGTGTGCTTTCCCTTTGCGTTACCCGTACCCGTTCCGGATTCTTAAGTTCAAGATTGACCCGATATTCTTTGGCTGTTTCCTGAACAAGGGCCAGATAACCGTTTAAAATGCCTTTGTCATATTCCCCTTTTTGAAAATAGGGTATCATATACTCATCTTGAATACGGCCAGTCTTGCCGTCAGGCAGGGCCCCTTCCAGCCCGTAGCCTACTTCAATCCTGGAGACCCTGTCCTGGGGAGCCACCAGTAACAAGACACCGTTGTTCAGCTGCCTGTCACCAATTCCCCACTGTCTCAGAATAGCAAGGCCATATTCCTCCGGGGAATAGCCTTCCAAGGTGTTTACCGTCACTACAACGACCTGGGCCTTAGTCCTCCGTTCCAGCTCAGCAGAGGTTTGTATGATGAAGCGTTCCGTACTTTCACTTAGGATGTTGGCTTTATCCAGTACATAAAAACTGCTGCTGGGGCTGGGAATAGGCGGATTAGCCGTTAGGGCGGGAACAGACCAGACTATGAGGCTAAACAGTATCAAAAACAGAAGGGCCAATCTTCTCATCCGGTTCATTCCCTTCTTTATAAAATATCTTACTTGCCGAAGTTAACCTTGGGGACCGTTCTGGCATCCTCTGAGGCCCTGAAGTATTCTTTGGCATCAAAACCAAAAATACCAGCATAGATATTGGTGGGGAACCGTTTAATCCTGGCATTATAGACCTGTACTGCGTCATTATAGTCTTTACGGGCTACGGCTATGCGGTTCTCCGTACCGGCCAGTTCATCCTGTAAAGCCCGGAAGTTAGCATCGGATTTTAACTGGGGGTAGTTTTCGGCAATAGCTAATAACCTTCCCAGAGCACCAGTTAAAGCCTGGTCGGCCTGAGCCGTCTCCCCCACAGTTCGAGCACCGGCCAGCTTAGCCCTGGCTTCAGCCACCTGGGTAAAAATCTCCTTTTCCTGAGTGGCAAAGCCCTTCACTGTTTCCACCAAATTAGGAATTAAATCGGCACGGCGCTGGAGCTGGTTTTCCACCTGGCTCCATTTGCCATTCACATTCTCCTCCAGGCTAACCAAACTATTATATCCGGAAACCATCATCATCCCTAAAATGACAATGATCACTACGGGAATTAACCATTTCTTCATAGTTTTCGGCCTCCTTTTGTATAATGAATTTTTTGTCCATCTTTGACCTTCCCGCCCTAATTAAAGAGTACCATTACTTATTATATTTCGCAAGGAAAACCTCCAGTCTCCGTACAGGTTTTTTCAAGTAGATATATGGGCAGCGAAGCTATGGGAACAAGGGGCGGGTTATAAGCAACGAAACTCCCTGCCAAGCAGGGAGTTTCGTGTTAGTATCCCATTTCCTCACCAACCACCAGCACTGTCATATCGGTTTCATTTGGCTTTTTCCTGAGAATTGTGGTAATATTACAGATCCGTGTTGTACCCTGACAGTCCATACATATGCCAGTCTTAGTACACGGATTAGGTAACCCAATACGTTTATTGTTCATAGGAGCCGCCCACAGTTCTATCCTTTCCAGGGCACTGTCAACGTCTTTTACAACCTTGTTTATTCCGGCCACCACAATGACCTTTTTGGGGCCATAAATCATGGCGGCTACCCGGTTTCCCACGCCGTCGACATTTACCAGCTTACCATCCAGAGTGACAGCATTGGTGCTGGTGAGAAAAAAATCACAAGTCAGCTGTTTGCGGCGAATCTCCGCATTTTCTTCGGGAGTAAGATGGGGCAGGTTGTGAATGAAAAGTGTGTTCCCTCTCGCCTTCAGGTTATCAATGATATTCAATTCATTCCTTATGGTCACTGTACCCCCGATGCCTACAGTAGCCTCTGCACTAACCATTTCAAGTATTTTCTGGCGTGCCTCCTCTTTTGTAGCTATATACTCGGCATCAAAAGAATTCTTCTTTAAAGCTTCCACTACTCTTTTTCCAAGAGCTTCACGATGCCACTCTTGAGGTGTAGTCATATACATTTCCTCCTTCCACCACCCTAAATGCCAGGATGTCTGCCCATACTTAGCCATTTTTCACCTATTTAATTTTATCATATTTAGATAATTTTTTGTGATTAACATCCTCCTCCCATAAAAAGATTCAAAAAAATTGTCACTTTTTCCCGGGAAATATCTTAAGTTTTAAAAATACTATTGTTGCCGTATAATCAGAAGTAAGATTTACAGCAAGAGGTGTCTGTAGTGTTCAAGCCTGTCCTCTACTTCCTGGGAATTTTACCTTCGCGTATCAGGGTAAATATCGTACGTTTTGTTACTAAAAAATTAATACAGTATTATGGTAACCTGAAGGTAACAGGCTTGGAAAATATACCGGAAGAACCTGTGATTTTTGTCTGTAACCATCTCTCCAATGCCGATGGTATCATTTTTCGCGACATCCTGGCTCACCGGCGGGTAGTTTTTTTGGCAGGGGTAAAACTACAGGGCGAATACCTGACCAACCTGGTTTTAGAGACTGTGGACCATATTGCCATCCATCCCAATCAACCGGACCGCAAGGCCTTAAAAGAAGCAATCCAGGCCTCCCGGGAAGGCAAGGACATCTTTATCTTCCCCGAAGGTACAAGAAGCCGGACTGGGAAAATGATCCAGGGACGTTCAGGAGTCCTGTTGATTGCCAGGCAGGCAGGTGTACCACTGGTCCCCGTTGCTATCTGGGGATCAGAAAAACTTCTCCCTATCCAGAGCGGTAAAATGGACCAGGAGTGGTTTCAAAAAGCAGAGGTAAATGTTGTTTTCGGCCAACCCTTTACCCTAATGGATCTGGATGAGGAAAATTCCATAGAAAGTCTCATGAAAAGAATTGCCCGGCTGCTGCCGGAAGAATACCGGGGGATATACTTATAGTTGGTAGTTGATAGTTGGTAGTATGTTTAGCAAAATATCGGAGAAATACACAAAAAAAGGCGCTCCCGAAGAAGCACCTCTTTTATATTCCCCGGTTTATCTGCGGTCACGATTGCCCATCCGATTACCCACACGGTTGCCAAGGAGAAATGTAATAGAATAAAGTCCTGCCAAACCCACCAGGGAGTAAACAATCCTGCTGAGTAAAGAGGTCTGGCCTCCAAACAGGGCTGCTACCAGGTCAAAATTAAACAGACCAATGAGTCCCCAGTTTAAAGCACCGATGATTACCAGCAGTAAAGCTATGGTATCCATGTAATTCACTCCTTAAAACTAAGATTAAAATATGTTTTATAACCATAGCTTGACTTTTTTTAAAATTTTTATACCTATTTTTTCCTTAAAATAAATACACTGCCCATGATTAAACCGCTTCCCAGCCACTGGGAACCTGTAAGCTGCTCTTTAAGAAATATAAACACCAAGAACAGGGTGATGGGTATCTCGGCAACAGCAATAATAGATGCTCTGCTCGCTCCTAAATGAGCTATTCCCTTTAAAGCAAAAAAGGTTGGCAGCAGTGAGGTTAAGAGCGTTAATAAAAGGCCTAGCAGCCACACGGTAGGGGTAATTTCTCTCCACTCTGCCAAATTGCCAAAAATGATAAATAAGTTTAAGGACAAAGCAGCTACAAAATGCTCAACTAAAGCAATATCTAAAGGGTCATTATTTTCCACAAGCCTTTCACTTAAAAGTGTTAAAACAGTAGCTCCTGCTGCAGCAGCAAAACAAAGAACCACCCCTGTTCCCCGGAATGAGCCGAAGCCTGTGCCAAAAACCTGGCAGGTAAGGACCACTCCCACCAGGGCCAGGCATAAGGCTATGATTTTGGACCTGGTAAATTTCTCCCCGTAAAACCACCTGGCGCCTAGAACCACAAAAATAGGATAAGTAAAAAAGATTAGAGTAGCCATACTGCCCGGTAAGTATTGTAAGGCCAGGGTATAACAGATGGCCATGGAGGTATAGCCAAAGATGCCGATAGAGCATAAAAGCGGTAAATGGCGCTTTAATTTTTCCACCCTCTTCCAACGCCGGAAAAGGATTAGAATAATTAAACCCAAACTGGAAATGCTTTGGGCTAAAAGTACTTGCCACGGTGTAGCCCCTGCTTTGTAAGCATTGATGACAATAACAGCTGTAGAACCATATCCCAAGGCGGAAAGAAGTGTGAATATAATACCCAATTTCGTTTGCATATTTCCCCCCGCATTATGTCTCAGAAATAGCTCTTTGATAAGACTCCCAATCTTCAGGTGTATTAATATTTAAATAATATTCATTTTCTCCCAGCTTTTCCACTATCTCCTCATGTAAAACGGCCTTAACCTTTAAATAAGGATAGATAGCAACAATTTTCCGCTGTCCTGCTTTGAGGACCTCTTCCATTACCCCCAGACAGCTCCGATGATAGAGGGCCAGTAATGGTTCATAATAACCCTTTACCCGGGGTACTACTACCTGATAGCCTGCCGCCCTCTCGGCCAGGATATTTACCAGTTCCCCCTTAAACCGGGGCATATCACAGGCCATACAAAAATTAAATTCAGTCCCGGAAGCCCGTAAACCGGCATAAATACCCCCCAGAGGTCCTCCATCCCGGTAAAGGTCAGGGATGACCAGGCATTCTCTCAATTTATATTGATTTTCCCCGGACACAATGATGACCTGGGTACATGATTTATTTAATTCATAAACTATTCTTTCCAACATCGTAACCGGGCCACAGGGAAGCAGAGCTTTGTTACAGTACATACGTGTACTCCTACCCCCAGCCAGCACAATTCCCGTTACCTGCACAACCATCACTCGATTCTCGTAAAATGGGTATAAACATTGGCCTTACTACCCCGGGTAAATCCTACCAGGGTTATCCCTGCTTCTTCTGCCAACTGTACCGCCAGCGAAGTGGGAGCGGAACGGGAAACGATGACCGGTACTCCCATTCTCCTTGCTTTAACGATGATTTCCGAGGAGATACGCCCGCTTAAATAAAGAATTTTCTCCGGAGCATTAAGCTTATGAAGGGTATAGTAACCAAATAATTTATCCACGGCATTATGCCTGCCCACGTCTTCTCTAAAAATGAAATGATCCGGTATTTGCAAGGCTGCACTGTGCACACCGCCTGTCTTTAAGAAAACGTGGGAGTGCTTTTGCAGCATGGTCATTGATGAAAGTATTTCTTTCATTTTCACTTTCATCAAAATGGAGACAGATTCTTGTTGTCTAATATCATTAAGCTGATAAAAGCTGGTCCCTTTACCGCATCCCGAGGTGATATAACGTTTTCCCCAGGCCTGCAAGTTTACCAGATTGGCAGCTCCGGTACTTATAGCAGCAATTCCTCTCTCTTCATCCAGTTTAATCTCAAGTTCTTCTCCCCTGCGTACCAGGCCTTCTCCCAGTACAAACCCAACAGCCAGTTCATCAAGATGTGAGGGAGAACATAATAACGTCACGATTTCCACTCCGTTAAGGACAATCGTGAGAGGTCTTTCCTCAGCTACCCAATCCACGGTGTCACTGGCCTCTTGAGAACTGTACTTTCTAATACTCACTTCCTTAATCATTTACTTTCACCTGAACGAACATCAGTAAACCATTTGTCCTCCCGGACGATCCCCTGGTAATTCTCAATATAGTTTAGAGCATCATGGACATCTTGTGTCACATAGTATAAAGCACGGCTTTGAGGTTTGGCAAACCTTTCATGAATGATCTTTTCAAATAACTCTACCAGATCATCATAGAAACCGCTCACATTAAGTATAACAATGGGTTTGTCATGATAACCCAGCTGTTTCAAGGTAATGATTTCTAATAGCTCCTCTAAAGTGCCGAATCCGCCGGGCAGGGCAATAAAAGCATCAGCGCGCTCATCCATAATGGCTTTTCTTTCTCGCAAGCCTTTGGTAACAAAAATTTCATCACAGGTATCATAAACGATGCCCCGGATATTAAGGGCTTCAGGGATTACCCCTACTACCTTCCCCCCTTCTTGGTGAAGGGCTTTGGCCGTGGCACCCATCAGGCCCACAGTACCGGCGCCAAAAATCAGGTCATACTTCCTCTTTCCCATTTCCCTTCCCAACTCAGCTGCTGCCCGAAAATACTTTTCGTCAATGGCACAGCTGGATGAACTATAGACACAAATTGCTTTGGCCATAAATTCTTGCCGCCTTTCTGATTTGCCGCTTCGTGGCTCGCTTCCCGTTCCCCGTTTCCCGAAACCCGTATACTATAAATATTTAACTTAGGCATAAGCCTTGGGGAAGGTTATACCGTGCGGTTATAATGCTTTTTTTATTCTACCACAATTAGTAATAGATATCTGGCATCATTTTCTTTTTGATATAATGTTTAATAAATCATCTTCAAGGATGTGTTGTTCTTGCAGAACTTTAAGAATAAACTCCAGAATCGCCAGGCAAATATCCTGGACCACCAGACTGCCATAAAATCGGCAGTAATGCTGCCCTTGATTATCTATAAAGGCCAACCTTCCCTTTTGTTTGAAGTACGTTCCCAAGATTTAAAAGGACAGCCAGGGGAGATTTGCTTTCCCGGCGGCCATATTGAAGAGAATGATGCTTCACCCCAGGAGGCTGCCCTGCGGGAAACCTGCGAGGAACTGGGAATTAAAAAAGAAACATTGACCATTTGGGGACCTCTTGATGTACTTGTTACTCCTTTTCAATTGATACTTTACCCTTTTGTCTGTGAAATTAAAGAGGGGACCAGGATAACTCCCAACAGTGAAGTAGACCATGTATTTTATGTTCCTTTAGATTTTCTTCTGCACACCCAACCTTTAATCTATCAAATGGGGGTTAAGATCATCCCTGCTGAAAACTTCCCTTTCCAGCTCATTCAAAACGGCAAAGATTATAACTGGCGTACGGGCCACTATCCTGTCTACTTTTATCTCTACGAAAACTACATCATCTGGGGACTTACAGCCCGTATCCTGGCTCACTTCCTTGATGTTATCAGGTAAGCAGTTGTCAGTTACTAGTTACTAGTTCTTAGTTATTAGCGTATTTGCTTTTACCTTTTAGTTCCTTTCGACCGCAACCATTACTATAAAGGCTTTGCTTTTTCAAAAGAATAGGGAATAATCTAAAATTAAAGCATGTAATATGAGAGGTGATAGCCCGTGATCCGTAAAGCCGGCCTTCATGACCTGGATAGCATTATGGCAATCTTAAAAGCCTTGGGCACAAACGAGAAAAACCCTACCCAGGGTTTTCTGATGAATGACTATACGGTAAATGAAGATTTACACCGCAAAAAATATGAAAGGGACTTAAAGACCCTTACCTACACCTATGTTTATGAAGAGGACGCTGTGGTAAAAGGCTTTTTGATTGCCTACCGCAAAGATGAATGGTTGAAAGAAGTCCCCTCCTGGGAAGAAGATATTTTCTGGCACCCAGGTTTTAACCGCCAAAACCTGAAAGATTTCATCTTAATCAACCAGACAGGGATGTTTCCAGGTTTAACGGGAAAAGGTATTGGCAGCTCGCTTTACAAAGCTCTTTTTGCTGACTTGGCCCAAGCCGGTATTTTCAATATTTTTGCCGAAACTATTATAGCTCCTACACCTAACTTTGCTTCACTCCATTTTCGTATCAAACAAAAGTATTCCCTGGCTGGCGTGCGCTACGAAGAATATAACGATACTATTTTTACAACACTTGTTTACCATAAAAGGATTTAAAAGATGGCGATTAAGCCATCTTTTAAATCCTTTGTTTTTATATTCTTAAAGGCCGATATCGGCGAACAATCGCTTCTGCCACTCGCAGCCCATCCACCGCCGCCGAAACAATCCCTCCAGCATACCCGGCTCCTTCCCCTGCCGGATAGATTCCTGCCACATTCCCCTGGTATGTGTCATTTCTCACAATCCGTACAGGGGAAGAACTCCGGGTTTCCACACCAGTTAAAACTGCTTCTTCCCAGGCAAAACCTGGCATTTTTTGGTCAAAGTTTAACAGGGCTTCTTTTAAAGTCGCAGTTACATAAGAGGGCAAACATTGGTGAAGGTCTGTAAGAAAAATTCCCCTTCTGTAGGTAGGAACGACCGCTCCCCAGCAAACCGAGGGCCTCTGCTGGAGAAAATCGCCTACCAGTTGGGCAGGGGCATCATAATTGCATCCTCCCAATTGATACGCCTGACTCTCCCAGCGGCGCTGAAAAGCAATACCGGATAAAGGATGGTCATGGCCAAAGTCCTGGGGCGCCACTCCCACCAACAACGCGCTGTTGGCATTCTTACCATCCCGTGCATGTTCACTCATGCCATTGGTCACCACATGACCCGGTTCAGAGGCAGCAGCCACCACCATCCCCCCAGGACACATACAAAAAGTATAGGCTGACCGCCCATTTTTCCCATGATATACAAGCTTGTAATCAGCCGGTCCCAAACGGGGGTGCCCGGCAAAGTGTTTATACTGGATTTTATCAATCATGGCCTGGGGGTGTTCAATTCTCACACCAATGGAGAAAGGTTTGGGTACCATCTGCACCTTCCTCTTAAACAACATCTCAAAAGTATCCCGGGCACTGTGACCAACAGCCAGGATCGCCGTCTGGCAGGGCAGTTTTTCTTTATCGTTAATGATGAGACCCTGCAGTTCCTGGTTTTCCAGAACCAGATCAGTAACCTTGGACCGGAAAAAGACCTGGCCTCCCAGTTCCTGAATGCGCTGGCGCAAACTTTTGACCACCTGCCGTAAAATATCTGTGCCAATATGAGGCTTAAAAGAATAAAGGATTTCACGCGGCGCTCCGGCCTGAACCAGTTCCTCCAGTACTTTGCGGCAGCGCTTGTCTTTGATGAGGGTAGTCAGTTTACCATCGGAAAACGTACCGGCTCCTCCCTCACCAAACTGCACATTGGATTCAGGATCCAGCTCCCCTGTGTTCCAGAAATGCTGGACCTTGTGGGAACGCTGATCTACTTCGTCGCCCCTTTCCAAAAGGACCGGTTGATATCCCCTTTGGGCCAAAAGTAAACCAGCAAATAAACCTGCCGGTCCCGTCCCGATAATAACAGGAGGATGTTTTAAAACTTCTGACCCCGCTTCCACCTCCTCATAAGTCAGGTCCGGAGTAAGGGAAATATCCGAATCATTGAGCCTGCCGAGGAGGTAAGTCTCATCTTTAACCATCACATCAACGGTATAAACAAAATAAATCATCTTGCTTTTTCTGGCATCGACAGACTGTTTATAAATATGCCATTCCTTGATCTCATGAGTCTTTACATGCAGTTTTTTCGCGATTAACTGCAGAAGGCGTTCTTCCCCTTCCTCCAGCGATAGTTTGAGCCCTGAAACTCTAATCATGTTTATAGAATCCCCTTATCTTTAATCTAGTTTGTATTGTTTGTATTTGGGTTTACGAAACTTTTTCCTGGCTTTGGCCCTGCCGTCAAGATAGCGAAAAGCGAGAATTATACCTAAAAGGGAAAAAGCAATAACTATTTTATTAATTAATTCGTTTATTTCCACGGAAATACCTCCTTGAGTTAGTTGTTAGTTGATAGTTGGTAGTTGGTAGTAATTTTTAACGTGAACCGTTAACAGTTAACCGTGAACCGTAAATATGAACCGCTAGGAAATTTTTTTAAAAAAACAGTTCACGGTTCACGGTTTACGGTTTACGAATAGAGTCCATTTTCCTTGCCTCTTTCGTTTCTTCTGAAACAATAATGACTTCCCGGGTTCTCTCTACAGCGAAAAGATAGGCCTGGAGCAAAAAGGTATAACCTGCAGGATTTTCTTTAACATTACCGCCAAAGGCCTGGAAAAGCTCCTGAGCTTTTTCTTCCAGGGTATAGTCAGCCGTCAGGCTGGCCAAGCGCAGGAAATTCCAGGCGGCCACAGAATTCCCGGAAGGTAGGGCCCCATCATAGATTTCTTTGGGACGGGCCAGGAGCCCTTCGCCGTCTATACCGTACATATAAAGCCCCCCTCCTTCTTTATCCCAAAAAAGCTCCAGCATTTGCTTGTTCAATTCCACAGCCTTGGCCAGGTAGGAAGGCTGATAGGTAGTTTGATACAGTTCAAGCAGGGCCCAGATCAAATAAGCATAGTCATCTACATAAGCCAGATAACGGACCTCCCCATCCCGGTAACGGGCGAAGAGCCTACCATCAGGGCGCTGTAATTTATGGAAGATAAAAGAAACAGCATTCTCGGCAGCATCCAGGTAAGTCTTATTATCCAGTACCCGGCTACCGATAGCTAGAGCCGCAATCATCAAGGCGTTCCAGGATGTCAGTATTTTATCATCCTTATAGGGATGGACCCGCTTTTCCCTGGCCTCAAACAACTTAATACGGCAATCGGCCAAAAACTGCCTGGTCTGTTCGTCTAGGTCGGCCAGATTGTGTTGAATCAAATTGGGTATGCTTTTGCCTTCGAAATTACCCTGGGGAGTAATATCCATAAGAAGAGCGTATTTTTTCCCGTCAGTCTCACCTAAAACTTCCCGGATTTCCTCCGGCGACCAGATGTAAAACTTTCCCTCCACTCCCTCGGAATCTGCGTCTTCTGCCGAATAAAATCCCCCTTCAGGAGAGGTCATATCCCTCAGAACGTAGGTGAATATTTTTTCCGCCACATCCCGGTAGAGATGTTTCCCTGTTACCTGGTAAGCCTCCAGATAAACAATGGCAAGGAGAGCATTGTCATAGAGCATCTTCTCAAAATGGGGGACTAACCATTTTCTATCCGTAGAATAACGAGAAAAGCCAAAACCGATATGGTCAAAAATCCCCCCTTTATACATGTGTTCCAGGTTTTTTTCCACCATCTCCAGGGCTGTTTTTTCCTTTTTTATTGTGGCATAACGCAGGAGAAAAGTCAGGTTATGAGGAGTAGGAAACTTCGGCGCCGATCCAAAGCCGCCGTACACATGGTCAAAATAGCGAAACAACCCGTGATAAGCTCTCTCAATAACCTGAGGGGATAGCTCACCGGAGGCGGGTACTAGATAATTTTGCACCAGGGACTGTGTAATTTCCTCTCCGGACTCTATTAAAGTGTTCCGCTCCTTTATCCAGATTTGCCTGACCCTTGTAAAAATCTCCATAATTCCCGGCATACCCCGGCGGCTGTACTTGGGAAAATAGGTACCTGCAAAAAAGGGCTTCTTCTCTGGCGTCATAATGATGGTCAATGGCCAGCCCCCATGGCCTGTCAGGGCCTGGCAAACCGTCATATAAAGATGGTCCACATCGGGGCGCTCCTCCCGGTCCACCTTAATAGAAACAAACCCCTCATTCAAAACTTCGGCCACTTCAGGGTCTTCAAAAGACTCTCTTTCCATGACATGACACCAATGGCAGGTACTGTAGCCAATGCTTAAAAAAACTGGCTTGTCTTCCTTTTGTGCTTTCAAAAAAGCCTCCTCACCCCAGGGGTACCAGTCCACGGGATTATATGCATGCTGAAGGAGATAGGGGGATTTTTCATTGGCCAATCTATTGGTTACTTTGTTAATTGTTGTCAAACGGCCACCTCCTTTTTAACACCATTGTAGCTTTATAACAACTCTCTAATCTTTAAAATTTCCGTTTAAACATAAATCAATTCTTTCACGAATGTCGCCTCCAGAAATGCACCCACCGACTTTCTTTTATAGCTCACCATATAAAAAAACGAACAATAGTTGCTCGCTATGCCTCCATTTACATATTTTTTCTAAAGACACATTCCTTTCTCCTCAGATTAGCTTCGTAAACGAGTTAGGTGCACCCACATTTTGAATAACAAAATACTATCTCCACACAGCTATAAACAATTCTAATGAAATTTGTAATCTTATACTTAGATTATCTCTGAAAGCATGAATCCTGGTTAAACTATTTGGAAAGCATATTTTTGGGAGGTGTTTTTTTTTGAGTGAACTTATCAATAATCGTGAATACCGCAAAGAGAAGATTAAAGAAATTATCCTTGAACTGCATCAGGGGAAAACAGTTGAAGAAGTGAAAAGTAAATTTGATGAGCTTGTCAAAGATATCGCCCCGGCTGAGCTTGCGGCAATCGAACAAGAACTAATAAATGAAGGTCTGCCCATAGAAGAAGTACGCAGGCTGTGTGATGTACACCTGGCAGTTTTTAAGAAAGCATTGGATAAAGTACCAGATCCTGAACTATCGCCGGGTCATCCAATCCATACTTTTAAACTGGAAAACAGGGCTCTCGAAAAGCTTATTCAGGAAACGAAAGAACTCCTGGGATTTTTTAAGAATAATCCCAACCAGGAACATCTCCTAAAACTTCGTGAAAAGCTTAATCTGCTCTGGGATGTGGAAAAACATTACAGCCGGAAAGAGAATCTTTTATTCCCCTTCCTGGAGAAATATGAAATAACCGGCCCTTCTAAAATCATGTGGTCACATGATGATGAGATTAGAAGTCTGCTCAAAGAATGTAAAAAGATGGCGGCCACTTATAGTCCCGATATGAAGGATCAACTTGTGGAAAGGCTGGAACTACTGCTGCAAAAGATGCTGGACATGATTGCTAAAGAAGAAAAAGTACTCTTTGAAACAGCCTTAACTGTTTTATCGGAAGATGAGTGGTACCATATCATGCAAGACAGTGATGAGATTGGCTACTGTCTGATTGAACCACAAACTGAGTGGAGGCCGGTTAATCTCAATGTCAGCGACAGCGTACATGGTTCTGAAGCGGATAAATTCAAAGGATACATCAAATTTGAAACCGGGGTTCTTAAGCCGAAGGAAATTGAGCTCATCTTTAACAGCCTGCCTGTTGACATTACCTTCGTAGATAAAGAGGGTATAGTTAAGTATTTCTCCGCAAGTAAAGATCGTATCTTTGTAAGAGCTAGATCAATAATCGGTCGTAAGGTAGAAAACTGTCACCCTCCTGCCAGCGTAGAAATTGTTGAAAAACTAGTAGCTGACTTCGCAAGCGGTAAAAAGGAGCACGAAGATTTTTGGCTGCACCTGGGAGACAAGTATGTATTTATAAGGTATATTGCTGTTCGTGACGAGAAGGGAGAATTTATTGGTGTTGTTGAATTTACCCAGGATATTAAACCTCTTCAATCAATTACCGGAGAAAAAAGAATCGCAGATTAACCATTATTAAGACAATGTTGATAAAAATAAGCGCGACAGCGGGGACGGTTCTCGGCTGTCGCATTAATCTATGACACTAACAGTCCTAGTCTAACTTTTTGTAATCCTTAACTGGGGAAACTCTGGCTATATATACATGATTTATCATCACGTTACCATACTTTTGCCCATTGGCGTCAGGAACATTGAAATACTCTTCTTTGTAATTGATACCATTAGTTGATTCTTGACTTGACCAGTATTTTAAACCGATAATCCTACCCTTCTCATCCTTAAGCCAGTTTAAAAAAACCACCGTATGGCCTGTGTTATTTTCCCGGCTAATATCCATAAAATCCCCGGCTCTTGCATTTTCCAGACTGGTGATTCTTCTGCCAATACCGTATTTCTCTACGGCGGTGGCTACATTATTCACACCTTTGTTGCCATTGGCCACATACCAGGTAAGGACGAAATCGTGAAGCTGGTCATAGGACATTCCATTAAAGTCATCAGGATCGAGACCCAGCTTTTTATTGCGGTTCTGCATGGCCTTAAAGAATACTTCAAAGGTTATGCCCGAACAATGGGAGGCACGATTTCCACTAGGGTGAGCTTTCAGGAGAAGTCTATCTTTATAATAAAGGTTTACAGTTACACCGTTATAATTGGCATAATCCTTATTTAGCAAATATGGATAACGTCCTATAGGATAACTCTTAATCACATCTAGAACATAGCTGTTCAACGTAGTATCGTAGCTGGAATCTGGCTTTTCCTCTTTCTGCTCTTGACTAGCAGTAGATTCCCCTGTTGCCGGGACAGGAATTGCAGACTTACTCCTTGCGACCGTTTCTGCGGATGCCAACATCGTCTTCCTGTTTACAATCGCTTCTTGTTTTAGCCGACCAATTGTATCCTCTTTGTTAACGATATTTTCCGTGGGAGCTTCAGGCAAAGGGGAATCTTCAACCACAGGCTCCTCAATCTGCGGGGGCTTGTCCACCAGGTTTAAGGTTGAGTACCTTTGATATGTAAGGTTTATACCGAATACTGAGGCAATAATAATAAGACTAAATATGGACAACTGCAACCTCTTGAAATGCTTCATTATCTTATCCACTATCTCTTATCTCTCCATGTGCTATGTATTTTCTATTTCTCTAAAGTTCCAACTTCTATGGCACTATTATAGTGTAAATCCAACAACTTTTTCAAAGTTAAATTTTGTTAACCAAAAGCGTTTGGCATTGTTTAAAAATAGATAAAGGCCGCTGCTGCTTGCTGCGACCTTCGTTTTTTTTATCTGTTCCAATAAAAGTAAAAAACTAATCTTTTTCCGGCCGTAAAACCGCTATAGACTACAGGATTTACGGCAATGTCAACTTCTTAAATCCGCC
>CAZWTM010000024.1:0-36620 GCA_964637385.1 uncultured Peptococcaceae bacterium | reverse complement strand
GGGGGCTAAATAGGTGAAACCGATGCGGGAGGAAGGAAAAATTTCAGCCTACCAGGCTATGGTATATCAGGTGAGCATTGTTTTGGCTACAGCCATCTTGTTCGTCCCGGCTATTACAACAAAGCATGCAAAGCAGGATGCCTGGCTATCCGTAATCATAGCCTGTTTTTTTGGTAGTCTTCAGATTTATACAGCCGTCAGCCTGGCCCGGCGTTTTCCGAATGCGTCGGTTGTGCAGTATGCACCACTCATTCTCGGTAAGGTGCCGGGCAAGGTGGTGGGATTTGTTTATCTCTTCTATTTCTTCTACGTTGGTTATTTCATATTGCAGGAATTTGCCGCCCTGATGTCCTCCTCCTATATGCCGCTTACGCCTTCTATTGTTTTTATGCTTGTTCTTTCTCTGCTTGCCGTCTATGCGGCTTATGGCGGGCTTGAGGTGATCTGCCGAATGAGCTCTGTTGTTCTGACGGTAGTGCTGGCAACGATGGCATTAATAGTTTTATTAATTGTCAAAGATATTAAAATATGGCGCTTCCTACCTGTTCTGGAGAACGGGTTTAACCCAATATTGCTGGGAGCAATTTCACCAGGTGCATGGTTTGGAGAAACCGCCGTGATCCTGATGCTCTACCCATTTATAAATAATAAAGAAAAAGTGGTTAAGACCAGCCTCCTGGCCATTCTAACCCTTTTTATAGCCATGGAGGTGGTAGTTACCGGAGCAATTGGACTACTCGGCCCGACGGAAACAGCCTCTTTTCTTTTCCCCACCTTCAATATGGTCCGTCGGATTAAATTAGAGGCGCTGCCGTTTTTGGAACGGCTGGATGCTCTTTTCATGATGATCTGGGTGGCGGGTATGCTGATTAAGTTAACCACTTTCTTTTTAAGCCGGAGTGCTTGCCCTGGCGCAGTGGCTCAACGTCAAAGACTATCGCCCGTTAATCTTACCCTCCATGGCCATAATGATGGCGCTGGCGGTACAGGCATGGAAGAATATTACCGAGTTGTTTGCTTTTTCCGGAGAAGTATTTCCCTTAACCATTATCTTTGTCAATTTTATAATCACCGTTTTTCTTTTAATCATCGCCGGCATTCGCAATATTTCCACCAGGAAAACATGACCATTACTTGTGGCACTATAAAAAAAAGGAAGGTGTTTTTTCTGTGCGAAAGCGTATTGTAAAAAAGCTGCACCATTTGATCGGGAATTATGCATGTAAGACCACAGGAAAAAACACCTGCCCGGATGACATGGACTGGATTCATCAAACTACTGTGGAAAAGTACGATCTGGAGCGTATTCCCATCGAGGCGGACCTGGCGACCAACATTAAGCGCCTGAAGGAAATATCCGGTGTTTGTCCTGATTTTATTATCCGGCAGTTTGAAATAGGAGGCGGCATCGCGGAAGCGGCGGTAATTTTCCTGGAGGGTATGGTAGAAACGGGTGCTTTTAAACGAAAACCTGCTCAAACCATTAATGATCTATTACAGGCCACTTAAATCAGCGCAGGGTTCCTTCCTGGATCAAATTTTACGTGTTGCCCTTCCCGTGGACGTGGTCAGAAAGTGCGTCAACCTGCACGACGTAATGGATCATGTTCTGGAAGGCTCTGTTGTTCTTTTAGTGGATGGTGAATCAAGGGGCCTGGCGCTGGAAGCCGCCGGGTTTAAAACCCGTGTTCCGGAAGAACCGATGACAGAAGCGGTGGTACGGGGGTCTCGTGAGGGATTTACCGAAGCTATACATACCAATATTACCCTTCTGCGACGGCGGCTCAAGACGCCAAACCTGATACTGGAAAACATGGTCCTCGGCCGGATCAGCCACACGCAGGTTGTGGTGGGATACGTCAAGGGCCTAGCTGCGCCGGAACTGGTTGCCGAAGTCAGGGAGAGGCTTCAGCGTATCGATATCGACGGTATTCTTGAATCAAATTACCTGGAGGAAATGCTGCGGGATCATCCTCTTTCCTTTTTCCCGCAGGCCATTACTACCGAACGGCCGGACCGGGTGGCAGCCAACCTGCTTGAAGGACGGGTAGCCATATTCACTGAAAACACACCTCATGTCCTCATTTTGCCAGGTGAATTTGTAGCCCACATGCAGAGCCCGGAGGATTTTTACCACCACTTTGTCCTGGGCGTTTCTATTCGCCTTTTGCGCTGGAGCGCTTTCGCCGTTTCCCTTCTCCTCCCGTCCGTGTATGTGGCTGTGACCACCTTCCATCAGGAAATGATTCCCACCAGGCTTCTTTTAAGCATCGTTGCCGCACGTGAGGGAGTACCTTTCCCTGCCGTGGTGAAAGCACTGGTGATGGAAATTGCCTTCGAAATTTTAAGGGAAGCCGGTGTGCGTCTGCCCCGGGCGGTAGGTCAGGCAGTAAGCATTGTCGGGGCGCTGGTAATTGGTGAAGCAGCGGTAATGGCAGGTGTAGTATCGCCGCTGATGGTAATTGTGGTGGCCTTAACAGGGATTTCCTCCTTTCTCTCACCTTCCTTTGATCTGGCCATTTCCATCCGCATTTTGCGCTTTCCAATGATGTTCCTGGCCGGCTTGCTAGGCCTTTTCGGCGTGGCCGCGGGAGTGCTTGCCATCATGATCCATTTCGCCGGGATGCGTTCCTTTGGATTACCGTACCTGGCCGGATTAACCCCTTTTCACCCTGACGACTGGAAAGATGTTTTTATCAGAGCGCCGATATGGATGATGCGCAGGCGACCCACAGAACTTTCCAAAAGCAACCGAAAACGGCAGGTGCCCGGTCTTAAGCCTGAACCGCCAGACCGGCACCCGCAGGGGGGAACAACATGAAATGCCGCATCAGGTTGATTATACTGGTTTTACTTATTTGCTTAACCGCCGGTTGCTGGGACATGCGGGAAGTAGAGGTTCTCGGTTATGTTATGGCTATGGCCATCGATAGGGGCCCTCAGGAGCAAATCCGGATCATTGCCCAGGTACCTAATCCGCGTGTACTTGGAGGTGGAGAGCGGGGAGGAGTTACACCCGGGGCCAGTATTGTTGCCAAGCCTTACCGCAACTATGAGGGAACCGGCCCCACCGTTTTTGATGCACTGCGGGAGATTTCCCATGAATCATCCCGGCGGCTGTTTTTTGCCCAGAATCGTCCCCTTATCTTCAGTAAAACAATGGCTGAAAAAGGTGTGTATGATGTACTCGACTTTTTAAAACGCAGCGTAGAGATCAGGCGTGGTTTAACAATGGTCTTCGTTGCCCGCGGAGAACCGGTAAAAATACTTGATACTCCTAACCCCCATGCTATTTTACCGGCGCTCCGTATAGATGACATCGTACGCTGGCGAGGACAAACTTCCAGGTTTGCACCTGTTCCTCTATCACGGTTTCTGGAAGCTCTTAGCCTGGAAGGACAGGAACCTTATGCAGGTGTAATCGAAGTGGCTTCTAACCCTACGGCACAAGTCAAGGAGGGTGAAAAGGCAGCTCCCGAACCGTCCTCAACCATCCGGCTTACCGGGGCCGCCCTCTTCCGCAATGACCGTATGGTGGGGTTTCTCGATGAAACCGAAACTCGCGGACTTTTGTGGGTACTCAACGAGGTAAGAGGAGGGCAAATTGTTTTCCCTTGCCCCGGCCAGGAGGGTAAAAAGGTTACCATAGAAATTATACGTGCCAATGCTAAGATTGAACCGGAAATAACAGAAGATGGAATTATTATGACGGTAAAAATCCAGGAAGAAGGTAACCTTGTTGAAGTGGAAGGCCCCCTTGATGTCTCTAAACCGGAAGTAATTAAAGAACTGGACCGTTTGCACGCTGCAGCTATCGGTAATGAAGTAAAGACTGCCGTGTACAAAGCACAGGAATTGGGCTCCGATGCCTTCGGTTTCGGAGAAGCGTTTCGACGTAAATTCCCCCGGGAATGGAAGAAAATTAAGAAAGACTGGCCGGAAATTTTTCCGGGCATAGAGGTACGTGTCCAGGTAGTTGCCCACATTCGACGTATAGGAATGGTTGGCAAGCCACCGCTTTTGACTCATTAAATAATTGCATTTTAAACTCAAGCCCTTTGAGACAGGATGGTTGATAATGCTGTTAGATGTTTTGCTGATTTTAACCGGCTTTGCGGTTATCGTCGCCATAGAGCTACCCCGGTTAATTAAACAAAAAATTTACCGCGAAATAGTAATTTTCTTTGTTTTGATTGCCATTGGAATCACTTTAAGTCTGGGCCAAGTTTTGCAACTGCCCATACCAAACATTACAAAGGGCATTGAAACAGTTACTCGCCCGATATTTAAGACCGTGGAAAGAATCCTTTCACCATGAATAAAAACCAGTTTTCTTCTACGACCCTCCACAAATTCAGTAATGCATTAACAAATTTTTCCTTAACAGGCATGGCTTTTTAGAACGTAATTACCTATGTCGGTTCTTTTTTTCTCAATTATAGAACCTATCGGGTTCATTGCATAAAATTTTAAGACAATCAATTCCAGGTAAATACTGGCATGTCATTGAATATGACATCTTGGATTATCAGTTGACGAATTTAAGAAAAAATATCTAAGAAAAACGGATAAAGGATGGGTTATAAGTACAAAAGGCACTGTCCTTTCCCGGATGAGTTTGAAGCATATAAACGTGAGATGTTTACTTATTGGAAATAAATCAGACATTACGTCAAGCTAATCAGTTTGGCGATTTTTTGTTAGTTTAACAGGAAATCCAGAAGCTTATATAGAAGTAAAAATATAAATGCAAAAAAACATAAAAGGCGGGTTGAGACCCCTTGAGCCGTGAGCTTTATCTACGTGAAACTGCGGCATAATAAACCGCAACGAGAAGGCACGGGATGCTATATGAGATTACGCCTACAAACAAAAATATTTTTACTAATTTTTCTGGTAGTTTTATTCTCCCTTATGATTGCCGGATATTTTATCACTGACTATGTCAGTGTGGAAATAGAAAGCCAGATATCCCAGCTAGCCCTGGATTTAGCCCATGCAGTAGCTGAAATACCTGATATAAAAAATAACGTTGGGAAAAAAGACGGGCACTTGATAATTAACCCCATTGCCGAGGAGATCAGGAAAAAAAGCAAGGCTGAATTTATTGTGGTAATAGATCTAGAAAGCATCCGTTATTCTCATCCGGTAGCAGAAAGAATTGGCCAGAAGTTTGTCGGCGGGGATGAGAGGGAGGTTTTTACAGGCAAGGAATATGTCTCACGTTCCGTGGGAACCCTTGGTCCATCTCTGCGTGCCTTTGTGCCCATTTACAGGGATAAACGCCAGGTGGGGGCCGTTTCGGTGGGGGTTTTATCCAATGATGTTCAGAAATCAATCGATTTTGTGCAAAAGAAGATCAAGAGGGCATTAATCTGGGGTCTGGCCACTTGGCTTGGCCCCTTTTTTATTAAAAATATAAAGCGGACATTATAGTTTATATCTATGATAACATATATATTTTATATTATATTTCTATATAATTCTTAGATATCATTAACTCAATAAAACTATTGGTGGCGATTCAAGTGAAAAAATTTTTTCGGCAGCAGAAAGGAAGGAGGGTTTATTAAATGGATTATAATGCTTTGGCTTTGCAATTGCATGAGGAAAAACGCGGCAAAATCGAAATTATCAGCAAGGTACCACTTAAAACCAGGGAAGATTTAAGTGTTGCCTATACTCCGGGAGTGGCTGAACCCTGCTTAAAAATTCACGAGAATAAGGAAGACGTATATAAGTATACATGTAAAGGCAACATGGTTGCCGTAGTTTCAGACGGGTCTGCCGTACTGGGGCTAGGCAACATCGGACCGGAGGCAGGGTTACCCGTTATGGAAGGAAAAGCTATTCTGTTTAAGGCTTTTGCCAATGTCGATGCTTTCCCCATTTGTCTGGATACCCAGGATGTAGAGGAGATAATCAGGACAGTCAAACACATAGCTCCTGTCTTTGGAGGGATTAACCTTGAGGATATCGGCGCTCCCCGCTGTTTTGAAATTGAGGACCGTCTAAAAAAAGAACTGGATATACCTGTTTTCCATGACGACCAGCACGGTACTGCTGTCTGTGTTCTGGCCGGTTTGATAAATGCTTTCAAGGTTGTAAAAAAGGACCTTAAGGAAAGTGTAATAGTCATTAACGGCATAGGAGCGGCGGGAACCGCCATTGGCAAGATTTTACTGGCCTATGGGGTAAAGAAACTCTATATGGTCGACAGAAACGGCATCATAAACCGGAATCAACCGGAAACCATGCTGAACTGGTCTCATGAGGAGCTGGCCAAAGTGACCAACCCGGATCTGAAGACAGGAACTCTGGCCCATGCCCTTGTGGGAGCCGATGCCTTTATCGGTGTTTCCAAGCCTGGCCTTGTAACCAAAGAAATGGTAAAAACCATGAATAAGGATGCTGTTATCTTTGCCATGGCCAACCCTGTACCGGAAATTTTGCCAGATGAAGCGAAGGCCGGAGGAGCAGCTATTATAGGTACAGGGCGTTCTGATTTTCCCAACCAGGTGAACAATGTGCTTGTTTTCCCGGGAGTCTTCAAAGGAGCACTGTCTGTGCGCGCAAAGGAGATAAACGAAGAAATGAAACTTGCAGCGGCCGTGGCCCTGGCCGGCATTATACCTGATGCTGAACTCAGTGAGACCAATGTGTTGCCTTATGCTCTGGACCCCAGAGTGGCTGATGCTGTGGCTGATGCTGTGGCCAAGACGGCAAGAGATACCGGAGTAGCCCGGTTATAAGGAGGTTTAGGGGTAGATGATAGTAATTGGACGCTTCACGACTCCCGACTTAAAATACTATGGGGTAGCGGGTATCGGGGTATCCATCGCACGTTCCGTATTTTTAAATTTATCTTTTATTTTTTGTTCTCACATTTAGTGAAATAAGGTACAATTGTATATGTACTATTAATCACAAACCGGAGGTGGAGTATGCTCAATTTTGATGTGGTTATTGTAGGCGGCGGCGGCGCCGGCATACGGGCAGCCCTGGAAGCCAGCAAAGAACCGGGTTTGAACGTGGTAGTTTTAAGCAAAACCTTTCCCACCCGTTCCCATACCGGGGCAGCCCAGGGTGGAATTAACGCCGCCCTGGCCTATAAGGACCCTACAGATTCCGTAGAAAAACATTTTCTCGATACGGTAAAAGGCAGTGATTTCTTGGGCGACCAGGATGCCATCGAATTCTTTGTCAGCAATATGCCCGAATGTATCTGGGAACTGGACTCTTTTGGCGTACCTTTTTCCCGGGACGAAAAAGGGCGTATCGCCCAGCGTCCCTTTGGGGGCGCTTCTTCGCCCCGTACCTGCTATTCGGCGGATAAAACAGGTCATGTGATATTGCATACCCTCTATGAACAGTGCCTCAAACAGGGGGTCAAGTTCTTAAACGAATGGTTTCTCCTGGAACTTGTTGTAGAAAAAGAGGAATTCCAGGGTCTCGTGGCTATGAATATCAGAAACGGGGAAATTCATGCAATTTGCGCCAGAGCGGTGGTTATTGCCACCGGCGGCTTTGGCCGCATGTACTGGAACCGGACCACCAATGCCTTTAATATGACGGGTGATGGTACAGCTGCTGCCTTTGAAGCGGGAATTCCTGTGAAAGACCCGGAATTTGTCCAGTTCCATCCCACGGGATTGGCCAGCACTGGCATTCTCATGTCTGAGGCCTGCCGGGGTGAAGGTGGTTATCTCCTGAATAAGGACGGGGAAAGATTCATGGCCCGCTATGCCCCGGAAAAAATGGAACTGGGCCCTCGAGACCTGGTCTCCCGGGCCATTGAAACGGAAATCAAGGAGGGCCGTGGTATCGGTCAGGGGATTAATGCCTATGTTCTCCTGGATTTAAGACATCTGGGAGAAAAGAAAATTCTCGAACGTCTTCCCCAGATTCGCGAGCTGGCCATGGATTTTGAAAACCTTGATCCTATTAAAGACCCCATCCCTATTCGCCCCAGCTGTCATTATATGATGGGTGGCATTCACATTACGGACTTTAGGACATCCAGTACCCCTGTCCAGGGTGTCCATGCAGCAGGGGAATGTGCCTGTGTCTCCATTCACGGGGCCAATCGCTTAGGGGGCAACTCCATGGCTGACATTATTGTCTTTGGTAAATATGCAGGATTGGGGGTAGCTGAGAGCGCCATGAACCGGGCTCCCGGCGATCCCGCCAAACTGGAAAAGCGAGCCCAGTACTGGCAGGAACATTTTGAGACCATGCGCCGGAAAACCACAGGAAAGAAAGTTGTTACCATCCGTGATACCATGGCGGAAACTTTGTGGTATAATGTGGGAATCTTCCGTACGGAAAAAGAAATGGTCCATGCTTTAGAGGTAATTAATCAACTTCTGGAGGATTACCAGGACTGTTATATAGGTGACTCCAGCCAGCGTTACAACATGGCCTTTATCAACTATATAGAAATCGGCAATTTACTGAAACTGGCCAAAGCTGTAACCATGGGGGCCATTGCCAGAAAAGAAAGCCGCGGTTCCCATGCCCGTGAGGATTATCCCGAGAGAGATGACCGTAACTTCCTGAAACATACCCTCATCACCAAAACAGGCAGCCAGTACAAACTGGATTATTTACCGGTGACAATCACCAAGTATCAACCTGAAGAAAGGAGATACTGATGGATACAATCACTTATCGCATTAAACGCTTTGACGGCACCAAAGAGTGGTTTCAGCAATATACCTTTCCTTACGAAAAAAACAAAACCCTCCTTTGGGGACTCATCAAAATCCGGGACGAACAGGACCCCACCCTTAACTTTACATCCGCCTGCCGTCACGCCATCTGCGGGAGCTGTGGCGTGAGAGTCAATGGCAATGCTGTCCTGGCCTGTAAGACTTCTCTGGATGAACTTTTGGAAGTTTATCAAACTTCTGTCCTTACCGTCGAACCCCTTAGCAATTTCCCTGTGGTCCGTGACCTGGTTGTCGATTGGGAACCCAAGCTGGAGAGAATGAAAGAGGTTAGACCCTGGCTTATTGTCGATGAAAAAAAAGACTGTACTCATGGGTTTAGCCAGTCGGAAGAAGAATTCCACAAAATCTCCAATCCTACAGACTGTATCCTCTGCGGCTGTTGCACTTCCGAATGTACCCAGCATACTACCAATTCCCAAGGTTTTTATGAGCCCTTCATTTTTACCAAGTCTTATCGTTTTACCGTGGATTCCCGGGATGGCGCTCCTGCCCAACACCTTACCCCTGCCCTGGAAAAGGGCGGCCTCTGGAAATGCGTACGTTGCATGCAGTGTATTACCAAATGTCCCAAAGGTGTGAGACCTGCCGACCATATCAGCGGCCTCCGCCAGGAGAGCATGAACATGGGTTATACCCGGAACAAGGGGGCTCGTCATGCCTATGCCTTCTATGATGATGTAAAAAATTCCGGTCGTCTTAATGAAATGACCTTGCCCATCAAGACCGAAGGTTTCTTTAATACCCTCCATCGCCTTCCCTTTGCTCTGCGTCTCTTGAAAAAAGGTAAAATCAACCCTTTACACATTCCTAAACCGGTCCCAGGCATTGAAGGTGTCAGGAAAATCTACAGGCTGGTCCGAAAGGGGGAAGCTAAATGAGATACGGATTTTTTCCTGGTTGTACCCTGGAGGCTGCAGCCGGTGAGGCCATGCTGGCTACTAAGAAAGTGGCGGAAATACTGGGTATAGAACTTCTGGAGTTAGAAGGCTGGACCTGCTGTGGGGCCAGTCACATCCAAGATATAGACCATTCTTTAGCCCTGGCTATTAATGCCCGTAACATCTCTCTGGCCGAAAAATTAGGTCTCCCCCTCCTCACCGTCTGTAACACTTGTACCCTCATGCTGCGCAAGGCTAAACAGCAACTGGACCAGAACCCTAAAGAAAAAGAAAAAGTCAATAAGGTCTTGAAAGAAGCAGGACTCACTTATACTGGTTCTTCCCAGGTCACTCATCTTCTCTGGGCGCTCCTTAAGGATTACGGCTTGGATAAATTAAAGAAAAAAGTAAAAAAACCTTTGAAAGGCCTTAAAGTAGCCAATTTCTACGGCTGTCATATCTTGCGTCCCCCTGATATCATGGGTTTTGAAAACCCCTTAAATCCCCAGTCCCTGGAACTCCTGGCCCAGGCCCTGGGCGCTGAAGCAGTGGATTTTGGGCGTAAACTGGACTGCTGCGGTTTTCACGCCGTATTCCCCGCCGAAAAAGAAGTCCTGAAACTCACCGGCTTGACCTGTCAATCAGCCAGGGAAGCAGGAGCCCACTGCCTGGTCACCCCCTGCCCCCTCTGTCAAATGCAGTTAGATATGTACCAGCCTGACAGTCAAAAGCATTTCAGTGAGAAAATTACCATGCCTGTTCTTCATCTACCCCAGTTGGTGGGATTAGCCTTAGGTATCAGCCCGGAAGAACTGGGACTTAAACGGCATATTGTTGATTTTAACCCTGTCTTGACCAGCTTGCAGTTAAGTAAATAAGTTGCTGTATTCAGGTGGCCTGCCTTACAAAGAAGGCCGCCTTTTTTCCTTTAGAAGTCAATATAAATAATGCCATCCCCTTGCGACAAGGGATGGCAGACCGTGTAAAAAGTCATTTTGCTAAATGCTATTGCAGCGGCTAAATCAGTAGTGACAAAGGATGTATTGCCTTATACAATTGTAGGTGGAAATCCAGCTGGAATATTACTTATTAGACCGATTGGCAGGACTTGGTATGGAATATTTAAGCGGCGTTGTTGAACGAATCACCTATGAAAACGAAGAAAACGGTTTTTGCGTCATAAAAATAAAATCCAAGGGTTTTTCTGACCTTGTTACGGTGGTGGGGAATCTTGCTGCTGTAAATGTCGGGTCCATTGTTCGTTTAAAGGGCCAGTGGAAGGTCGATAGTAAATATGGAAGGCAGTTTGTTGCCCAGGATTACCGGGAAACCATGCCCGCTACCGTTGCGGGTATAGAAAAATATCTGGGAAGCGGACTGATAAAGGGGATTGGCCCTGTGTATGCAAAAAGAATTGTCAACCATTTCAAGGAAGATACCTTACGAATTCTGGAAGAGGAAGGAGATCGCCTGATTGAAGTTGAAGGAATTGGTCACAAGCGGCTGGAGACGATCAAGAAAGCATGGCAAGAACAGAAAGAAATCAAGAATGTCATGCTTTTTTTACAAAGTAACGGGGTTTCTACAGCTTATGCAGTAAAAATATATAAAACCTATGGCAATGAGAGTATCGATATCGTGAAAGCCAATCCTTACAGGCTGGCAGATGATATTTGGGGCATTGGCTTCAAAACCGCCGATAAAATTGCTCAACAGCTGGGATTTGCCAGGAATTCCTTTGAGCGCTGTCGCTCAGGGATTATTTATGTATTAAATGAGTTGGCCAACGAAGGCCATTGTTATGCCACCAGAGAGCAGCTTTTAAATGAGGCAGAGAAGATGCTGGAGCTTGAAAAACCTTTGATTGGTGAGACCCTTGAAAAAATGATTGCAGAAAAGACAGTCATAGCCGATGAAGATAACGATATTTTTCTTTCCCCCTTTTATCATAGTGAAGTGGGTGCAGTCAAAAGAATCAAAGAAATCCTTGCTGTGAAAAGCCCTTACCAAAGATTAGATGTTCAGGACGTAATAGAGGCAGTGGAGCGGGAAGAAGGCATCCTGTATGATGAGGTTCAAAAAGAAGCCATAAGGACTGCGGCTGCTGCAAAGTTCATGGTTCTAACAGGCGGCCCGGGAACAGGTAAAACAACTACCACCCTTGCCGTCATCAAGGTTTTCGAGCGGCTTGGTGCCAGGGTGCTGCTGGCAGCACCCACAGGGAGGGCGGCCAAAAGAATGTCGGAAGCCACTGGTATGGAAGCGAAAACAATCCACCGCCTGCTTGAATACAAACCTCCTGAGGGGTATAAAAAGAATGCTGAAAATCCCTTGGAATGTGATGTTCTCATCATCGATGAAACTTCCATGGTCGATATTATTCTGATGTACAACTTGTTAAAGGCAGTAGCCGATAAAACAATCGTTATCCTGGTAGGTGATGTGGACCAGCTTCCTTCTGTGGGAGCAGGTAACGTGCTGAAGGATATCATTGATTCCGGCATTGTCAATGTGGTCAGGCTCACCAAAATATTCAGGCAGGCCCAGGGAAGTGCCATCATAACAAATGCCCATAAGATCAACCGGGGAGAATTTCCCCAACTTAAAGGAGGAAAGAACAGCGATTTTTTCTTTATTGAAGAGGAAGATCCGGCAAAAGTGGTACAAATCATCAGGGAGCTTTGCGCCAAGAGGCTCCCGGCATACTACAAGGTTGATCCGATAAAAGATATTCAGGTCCTTTGTCCCATGCAGCGCGGAGAAACCGGTGCACATAATCTCAACATAGTGCTGCAGGATGCGCTGAATAAATCGGAATTTTCCATCAGGTATGGCGGAACAGTTTTCAAACTTGGCGATAAAGTCATGCAGATAAAAAACAATTATGATAAGAATGTGTTTAATGGAGACATTGGCAACATTACGCATATTGATCAGGAAGAAAGAAGGCTGGTTATCAATTTTGACGGAGACTTTGTGGAATATGACGCAACCGAGCTTGACCAAGTAGTGCTTGCCTATGCTACAACCGTACACAAGAGCCAGGGGAGCGAATATAAGATTGTGGTTGCTCCCTTCACAATACAGCATTACATGATGCTGAAGAGAAATCTGCTTTATACTTGCATTACAAGGGCTAAAAAATTAATGATTCTTGTAGGAACAAAAAAAGCAGTGGGAATGGCTGTAAGCAATAACAAGAGTATAAGACGCAATACCAAGCTTACTGAAAGGCTTTGCAATAGCAAGTGAGATGCCCTCTTTTTTCATCAAGAAGGGATGATTTTATTCACATTATCCTGCCAATAAAACTGTCCCACTGACAACTTAAAAATGAAGTAGAGGAATGACCCCTACTTCGTTTTATAGCAAAAATCTACGAGAAGGCTACTGCATAACCCAAGAT
Organism: uncultured Peptococcaceae bacterium; assembly: GCA_964637385.1. Lineage (GTDB taxonomy): Bacteria > Bacillota > Peptococcia > DRI-13 > DRI-13 > Thermanaerosceptrum. The sequence continues at coordinate 23,604 of CAZWTM010000024.1, read as the reverse complement.
GCTTTAGAAGCGAATTACCTGGAAATACCTTAAACTCAAGCTGCCTAGTAACAAGCTGCGCGGAACAGAGGAATACAGGCATGCCTGAAAAAGCCGCAAAAAACGGCCAAGATGCACTCCGATAAGGGCGGCATTACACTTGAACCTTTTACAGGTCCTGGAACAACCATCATTGCGGCGAAAAAGCTTGAAGGAAGCTGTTTATGTCTTGAGATAAGCCCTATTACTGTGACCTTGCAATGAGGCGGTGGGAGGAATTTACGAGGCAGAAGGTGGTAAAATTAAGTTGAAAACTTTTGTCTGAACTGGCAGCCTTTGCTCAGAGGAGTCTTTAGTAGTATAATAAGAATACAATAAACATAATATTTTACTATGCAGGGAGGCGTCTTAATGTATATAAAACCATCTGCGGCGATACGTAAAAACTATAACGAAATCTCCGCACTCTGCAAGGCTACCAAAGAACCCGTTTTTCTGACAAAGAATGGTGAAGGGGATCTGGTGGTTATGGATATCGAAACTTTTTCCCGGCGTGAAAGCATGCTGAGGTTGCGGGAACAGCTAATTGCAGCTGAAGAGGATAGGTTAGCGGGTAAAAAGGGTTATTCCTTTGAAGAAGTAGATGAGATGATGAAAAAAGCCATCCGGGAGGCTGCCGGATGAGCTGCGAAGGTAAACGATATCATGTTATCATCTCTGAAAGAGCGGGAGAAATGTTAGTGCAGCATGTCCGCTTTTTAGCGCAGGTCAGCACCCAAGCTGCCGACAAGCTCAGGAGGGATGTTATTGAGGCAGCAAAATCCCTGCAGGAGTTTCCGGAACGCGGTTCCTGGCTTACAGATCCGCTGCTGACCGCAAACAAATATAGAAAACTGTTTGTGGATAAGCGGTATTTGCTCATCTATCAAATCAAGAATGACAAAGTATATATCGACTATATACTGGATTGCCATCAGGATTATGGCTGGCTGATTTAAATAAAATAATACAACAATCTTTCAAACGTCCGGGATGTGGGCGTTTTTTATTTGAGGGGAAAGCATGAATATACAAAAAGACAACTACCTTTAATATCAGCAAGAGGACACGGGTCAAATTGCACGTGGCAGGTGTGGCATAGATAGGTGTTCCCAGATAAAGATGGGATATTAATGGCAGTGCGCCAATATGATCAAAGTGAGAATGTGTCAAAAAAATGGCAGTCAGTTTTTTACCTTTTAGCAGGTCTTGCATTAATGCAAAATCTGGCAAAGGACGATCAGGGCTCCGAGTAATCCAGATCAGCACCAGTGGCAAAGAATAATGCTGGACTTTAATAAGGTGACAGGATGGAAACTTGAGGTGCAAACAGAAACCCGATGATGAGGAAACTAAACAGAAATTAGAGCAATTTTTTGCAGAAACCGGATATAAGGTTTTCAGAATAAGAGGCAAGTGCAGGCAAGCGAGGTTGGTTCTTTCTTGGATTGCCTTAAATATGTGCGATTGCTTAAAGAAAAGGGCATAGCGGTATATTTTGAAAAGGAAAACATTGACACCCTGGATATCAAAGGATGAAAACCGCAGCAGGCACAGCAACAAATATGCCTTTTCAGGAAAGATTATTTGCGGCGAGTGTGGTTCGGGGTTCAGGAGGATCAGTTGGGGTCAGGGGGAGAAGTACAAAAAGTATGTGTGGATTTGCAGGAACTGGGATGAAAAGGGGCCGGAAGGCTGCAGCATGAAGGCGGTGGACGAGGAAAAGCTGAAGAAAGCTTTGTCAGGATGGTCAACAGGCAGATAGAAGACAAAGAAAGGTTTACATCGAGAATGCTTGAGAATATCGAAAAAGTTTTTGCAGAGAGGGCCAATTCTGTTGATGTTACTGCTATTGATAAACGGCTGGATGAACTCCGGGAGGAAATGGAGAGGCTGGTAAAGCTGAATATAAAGACCAATCTTGATGCGGATATTTACGGCGAGGAATATGTCAGGATAACTGGAGAGATGGAGGAGCTCAGGCAGCAGCGTGCAGTTTTTACTTAGGCGGAGTTTAAGCGGAAAGATACTCTCTCAGGGTTCGGGAGATTGAAAAAATGCTTCGGGGACAGGAAATTGTGAAGGAGTTTGATGAGGATTTGTTTATTACACTGGTGGAGAGAATATGGGTCAAGTCACTGGTGGAGGTGGTGTTTGTTTTGAAGAGGGGGTAGAGATAGGAGAAGTGTTATAAATTTGAGTATGGCAGCGAGATGACTTTGAAAAAAATAGAAAAAAGAAGGATTTTGGAAAATTATGCAGAACATACATATATTTGTAGCGTTTAGAGGCGATTTTGTGATTGGATTGAAGGAGTTATACTATTGTGATGTTTGTGGCAATGTTTTGGAAGCAGTTTATGCTGGTACTCCAGCACTGGTTTGCTGATAAACGAAAAGCATTATATTGCATTTATCGAGGTTCTTACCAAGGATTACGTAATAAGAAAAGATAAGATGTGTTTGACATTACCTGCAAAACTAAAGAGGTGATGGTATGTTTATAAATTTAGACAGGAAAGGTACTGTGGAAAGGTTGCAGTACCTGCTAAAACAGGTGGCTGATGATGAGAATACATCGGGAGTTCTCATTCTGGCTTGTGATGCCAACGGTTTTACCCCTGAAAAGGTTGATGAGGTTTTAAAACAGTGTAAAAAACCAGTATTTGGAGGAATTTTTCCTCAGATTTTATTTAACAAAGAAATACTCGACAAGGGAACCGTTGTTGCTGGTATCAGTCAACCTGTAAGCACTGCGGTGATTAGAGGTGTCAGTGACATGTCTACAGATCTGGACGCAATCATAGAACATACTTTTGAAGGGCAATCTCTTAAAAATAAAACGATGTTTGTCTTTGTGGATGGACTTAGCCAACGTATCTCTGCCCTAATTGAGAGCATGTTTAATTGTTGGGGGCTTCTCCCGAATTATATTGGTGGGGGTGCCGGTTCACTGACATTTGAAAGGAAGCCCTGTATGTTTACCGGGAAAGGATTATTAGAAGATGCGGCAGTTTTTGCCCTGACAGATATAAAAAGCGGGGTAGGGGTTGCCCATGGCTGGAAGCCTGTGGCAGGTCCACTGAAAGTAACGGAAGCAGACCGCAATACAATAATTTCACTGAACTGGCGTCCGGCATTTGAAGTATATCGGGAAACGGTAGAAAAAATATCCGGAAAATCTTTTGACAATACTGATTTCTTCCAGCTGGCGAAAGGGTTTCCCTTTGGGATTGTAAAAATGGCAGAAGAAATGGTGGTTCGAGATCCTATTGCGCTGGATGGCAGCAGGTTGATTTGTGTCGGAGAAGTTCCTTTGAATTCTTTTGTCTATATATTAAAAGGAGATAAAGACTCTTTGATTGCTGGTGCAGCCAAAGCCCGTCAACTGGCCGAAGCATCCTATTGGAAAACAGTCAATGAAGAAAAAGAAAAACCAATAACTACCTTTTTTGCGGACTGTGTTTCCAGGGTTCTCTTTCTCCAGTCTGATTTTAATGAGGAACTGGAAACGGTGTATGCAGGACACCCGCTTCTGGGGGCGTTGACTATGGGGGAGATTGCTAATACAGGAAAAAATTATCTTGAATTTTATAATAAGACTTCAGTCATCGCATTGTTGGAGGATTAAAAATGGATTATACAATATGGAGTCATATTCTGCTCGAATTAGCTCTTTCTGTCAGCGGTGAGCAGGAACTGGACAAGCTTGTGAAAAAGGCCACATCTGCATTCTCGAGGAAACTGGACTGCACCCATGGCAGTGTTTTACAATACAAAAATAATCGTTTGGAAGCTATCTATGCTGTTCCACGGATAATCCTTAAAAATCCTGTTTATCATGAGGTTATTGGAGAATTTGAAAGAAAATTGTTGCAAGAAGAGGACAAAAACGTCATCGTAATAAAAAAGGATTTAAATTACTATGGGTTCCCACTGAAAAACTTCGGACTGCTTCTGTTGGGAAGGAACATTCCTATTGAAGAAATGTTTTTAAAAGAGCTTCTACCTATTACCAATATGCTGGCGCAAAACTGTTTTGCTAATCTTGATGCCGCTATGAAACGTCAAGTTATAGAGGCCGAATTGAAGAAGGAGCGTCATTTACTGAGAGTAATTATAGACACCATTCCGGATCTGATTTTTTACAAGGACCAAAATGGGGTTTATAAAGTAGCAAATGAGGCCGCGGGAAAGTTCCTATCTCTTTTACCGGAAGAAATAAACGGGCGTACTGATTGGGATATTCATAATGAAGCGGAAGCAAGTAAATACAGGGAACTTGATTATAAGGTTATGGAATCAGGCAGCGTTCAGCGCTTTGAAGAGTGGATTAAACGTCATGATGGCAGTTTGGTTCCTTTTGAAACAATTAAGGTTCCTGTTTATGATGCGGAAGGCAGATGCGTAGGTACAGTTGCTGTTTCAAGAGACATCTCGGAACGCATGGAAGCCGATAAAAAAATCCAAACTGAAAAGAAGTGGCTGGAAGTTTTGTTTAAAAACTCAACAGATGCCATAGTCCGCATTGACCGTAATTATTGTGTAGAGGAAATCAATTATAGTTTTTATAAGCTTTTTGGGTATAAATTTAGAAGAAATAAAAGGAAAAGATCTTGACTACGTCCTTGATATGGGAAAAGAAAACACCGCCAACAGATATTATACAAAAGATTTATTATCGGGAAAGAAAATTGTAGTAGAAGGCACACACTATACTAAAGAAGGATTACCTGTTGAAGTTATAATAAGAGGCTTTCCCATTATCATTGATGGTGAATTACTTGGTGCTTATGTGATTTATAACGACATCACAGAGCACAAACGTTATGAGGAACAGTTGAAATACTTGAGTTCGCACGATCAACTGACCGGCCTTTACAACCGCAGGTTTTTGGAAGAAGAGATAAAGAGGCTGGATACGCCGAGGCAACTGCCTGTATCCGTAATCATGGGCGACCTCAACGGCCTGAAGCTGGCTAATGACGTGTTCGGGCACCAGGAGGGCGACAGGCTGCTGATAAAGGCTGCAGAAATCATTAGAAAGTCCTGCCGCCGGGAGGACCTTATTGCCCGGTGGGGCGGGGACGAATTTGTTATCCTTTTGCCTCAGACCGACATAAAAACGGCTGAGGAAATCAACCGGCGGATCAAAGAAAAATGCGATTCCCAGAAGGACGGGCCCGTACAGGTGAGCATTGCCCTTGGCTATGCCGCAAAAAGCAGAGCCGAAGAAAACATCTGGCAGGTATTGAAAGAAGCCGAGGACTGGATGTACCGCAATAAGCTTTTGCATGCCAAAAGCTACAGAAATGCCGTTATATCCTCCCTGAAGGCTACTCTTTTTGAAAAGAGCATGGAAACGGAAGAACACGCAGAACGGTTGAAAGAAATGTGCAGAAAAATCGGGGAGAGTATGGGCCTGAACCCCCAACAACTGGACGAGTTGGAACTTCTGGCGATACTCCACGACATCGGTAAGGTGGCGATTCAGGAAAGCATATTGATGAAGCCGGGGCCTTTAACCGAGGAAGAATGGGTACAAATGAGAAAACACCCTGAAATAGGGTACAGGATCGCCCAGGCGGCGCCGGAACTGGCCCCTATTGCCGAATACATCCTCTCCCATCATGAGCGATGGGACGGCAAAGGCTATCCCCGGGGGATAAAAGGGGAAGAGATCCCACTGTTATCACGAATTTTGGCGGTTGCTGACGCCTTTGATGCTATGACCAATGACAGGACATATCGGAAAGCAATGAGCAGGGAGGAAGCAATAGCTGAAATAAAAAGGAATGCGGGGACGCAGTTTGACCCGGAGGTAGTAAGCGCTTTTATTGAAAGCTGCTGCAAAAATGATAAAAATTTTCATGAAGGTGAGTATTAGACAAGACCTTAGATTACTGAAGCAAGTTATTGTCACAACCGGTGAAATAAGTGATTCCAGCGAAAAACTTTCCGTACTTGGATCATTTTATATGCGTATAGGACTTGAGGTTTTGAAAAATGCTAGACCGGGGAAAAAGTGTATCACGAAAATCCTGATGTGAATCTGATAGAACGGTGCTGGTATGAGAACCACCTCATACCCATACTTGAAAAGCTCGGTGTAAAAAGGACTTGCCAAAGAAATTTTGGATCATTTCCACCAACTCCGTGAGGGCTGTTTAGAGTATGATGAAGATACTGAAAATGTATATAATTATAATGAACAATTATAATGAACAATTATAATGAACAATGTGATGACCTGTTGGAGGCAGCCCCTTGATTATTAGCGCTAGTCGCCGGACAGATATTCCGGCCTTTTTTGGTGACTGGTTTATTAAAAGAATAGAAGAAGGATTTTTTTACAATATCAATCCCTTTAACCCCCGGCAGGTAAAGGGTTATAGTTTGTTACCCCAAGATGTGGATGCCATTGTTTTCTGGACGAAAAATCCCCAACCCTTTATCAAGCATCTGGACTATCTTGATCAAAGGGGCTACAACTATTATTTTCAATATACCCTAAACGATTACCCCAAGATTTTTGAGCCCCATGTTCCACCGGTTCACGAAAGAATAGAAACTTTTATAGAATTGAGCAAACGGATTGGTAAAGGAAAAGTCATTTGGCGGTATGATCCTATCGTGATCAGTTCCCTCACACCTCCAGAGTACCATTTGCAGAAAATGACCAGTCTTTCTTCCCGGTTAAACGGTCATACAGAACGTTTGATGATTAGCTTTTTGGAATTCTACAGCAAAGTACAGAACAGGGTCAAGAAAATGGAAACGGAATACGGTTGCAAATTTACCGACCTAACCGGTGATGAACATCGTCAGGAACTTCTGGAATTGGCGGAGAAAATCAAAGAAATTGCCCATAAAAATGGTTTACAGGTATTTTCCTGTGCCGAGACTGTGGATTTAGACAAAATCGGCATTGAGCGTGGCAGTTGCATTGATGGAAAACTTATCAAGACACTGTTTAGCATTCAGAAAAGGTACCGGAAAGATCCTAATCAGAGGAAAGAGTGTTTATGTGTGGAGTCTGTAGATATGGGAGTCTACAATACCTGCCAATTTCAATGCAGCTACTGTTATGCCAATTTCAGTGAGAAGATGATCCGGCAGAATTTACAGAAGCATTTTCCAGACAGTTCTTCCTTGATTAACAGGTATAGTGATGATGTAATCATAGTGAAAGATAAAGCCGGAACGGTTGAAGCAGGGCAATTGATGTTGTCTGATTGAGCCAAAATTCCTCATACCTGTGTATGGGAGTTTTTATTTAATTGAGGGTAATGCAAAAGCAAACATAGTTAGAAAGAAGGTATGCTGACATGGTAGGGTTCTATGATAATTTCACACCCAAGTTTGTTAAGAAGTATGCCAACGTAGGAGAAGTTCTGACCAACGCAATATTTTGACGGTAGGCAGTGCTTTAGCCCACTAAACAGATTAATTAAAAGGCCGGTAACGAAAATCTGTCACCAGCCCTTTAACTTAGGAAACTAAAAAGGAAAAATGGAGATATATGCATAATTAGATAAGTAAATAAGTGTATTGTTAACTAAAACAATATTAAGGAGGAGGTTACATGCGGATACTAAAAGAGAATACGGCGGGAGTTGTCATTGACATGCAGGAAGGGCTCCTTCCCCATATAGCTGGAAAAGAAGAACTTACAAGAAATCTCATTATATTAATCAAGGGTTTGAAACAGTGCAATATTCCTATGCTGGTGACCCAGCAGTACACCAAAGGATTAGGAACTACGGTATATCCCGTCAAGGAAGCCCTTGGTGAATATACCCACATAGAAAAAAATTCTTTCAGCTGTTGTGACGAAGCGGTTTTTAAAGAGCGTGTAGCCAGTCTGGGCAAAAAATTTATCATTATTGCAGGGATAGAGACCCATGTCTGCGTATTACAGACGGTGATTGATTTGCTGGAACAAAACTATCACCCGGTTGTGATCGAGGATTGTGTTTCCTCCCGGAAAGAGAGTGACAGGAGAGTGGCCCTGGCAAGAATGAAGCAGGAAGGGGCCATTATTTCCACTTATGAGTCTATCTTGTTTGAGCTATGCCGTTTTGCGGGAACAGACACTTTCAAAGCCATCTCCCGCCTGGTTAAATAAAAAGGTACAAGTCACGACTTTCTCAGGAGTATTCAAGGGGATGGTGAGATGTATAACTATATATTTTAGAAAAATATGCAGGAAAAAGCATATGTTAGGCGGAAGTAAAGTATAGCAAAATAAAGTACCAATGTCTCGAACGGGGGCAAGGGATGGCAAAGGAAATAATTATCTGGATTAAGGATTTGGTTAAGACATATGGGAACCTCAGGGCCGTAGACCATGTAAGCCTGGGTATCTACAAGGGTGAAATTTTTGCCTTTTTAGGTCCTAATGGAGCCGGCAAATCCACTCTTTTATCTATATTGGCTACTGTTACTAAGCCAACCAGCGGGGATATCTATATAAAGGATCTGAGCATAGTCAAACAGGGACACCTTGTAAAAAAGCTGATTGGGTTCGTACCCCAGGAAATCGCTCTTTACACAAAGTTAAGCGGTATAGATAACCTTAACTTTTGGGGCCAGGTTTATGGCTTGCGGGGAAGTGTCTTGAGGGAACGGATTCGAGATGTCTTAACCGTTATCGGCCTGGAGAACCGCATAAAGGACACAGTAGAGCATTATTCCGGGGGGATGAAGCGACGGCTTAATATTGCCGTCTCATTATTACACAATCCCCAAATCCTTATAATGGATGAGCCTACGGCAGGGGTGGATGTGGAATCCCGCAGGTGTATTTTGGATGCAGTAAGAAATTTAAGTGAACGGGGGACAACAATCATCTATACTAGTCACTACCGGGAAGAGGTAGAAGGAATATGTCACAGGATGGCCTTTTTAAAAGAAGGTCGAGTAGAGGCTGTCGGCACTACGGCTGAACTACAGGGTGTACTAACCCTCTTCAGATAAAATAAATTCAAACAAACAAATGGAGGAGAAATTATGGAGACAAACATGACCCCACGTGAAGAACTGATTGTACCACTTCAATCAAACAGCAATAAAAAGAGGAACATGGCAATCGCTGTGCTCTTAGTGGTGGTTCTTTTGGCCGGCAGTGCCTATGGTTATGTTGCCCATGATTTATTCAAGAGCCCTAAGCTAGTATATCTTGAAGCTGAGAATAAACTCTTTTCCCAGTTGGCAAAGACCTGGAGGGAATCTCATGACCAGTACTACAAAGATTATGTAAAGCCTTATCTGGAAAACCCAGTACGGAGCACTATGGAGATGTCAGCAAGTCTCAAAGGTTTAGAACTGCCTGATCCCAACCTTTGGCTTGTTTTAGATATCTTAGAGAAAAGCAAGGTTATCGTGGAGAGTTCTGTTGACCAAAAAAATCAGCAGTATTATACAAAGTTTGATGTAGCCCTGGAAGGCAATAAGCTTATTGGTTTCGAAACTTTTGTGGATAAAACTAAGTTTGGTTTTGGTGTGCCTCTGATTTACAACAAGTATGCTGTAGTAGATTTAAAAGACCGGGATAAGCTTAAAGAAAAATTTGGTGTTCATGCCCTGCCCAAGAAAATATTAACCTATAATGATATTATGGATGCTCTCCAGGTTCCCCAAGGAGAAAGAGATGCTCTTCTTAAAGATTACGCCAAAGTGTACGTAGACAGTTTAAAGAATAGCCAGTTCACCATGAAGAAAGGCACTTTTGCTGAAGGAAACACCACCATCAACTCCCGCATCTTAACTGTTACCTTTACTGAAGCCGAATTTGTAGATTTAATGAAAAAGATGGCTGACAAAATGGCGGAAGACGAGAAGCTTTTAAACCTGGTCTACACCAAACAGAAAAGTATCATAAAATTAATGGATGATGCCGGTTATGACCTGGCAGCCCTGGGTATCAAGGAAAAAGAAAAGTCGGAAATAAAAGGGATGCTGCAGGAGTTTAGCAAGCATATCAACGACGGTCTCAAGGACCTTAAATTAGCCGACGGTGTAAAAATGGTCCTTTATATTGACGGTAAAGACAATATCCTGGAACGGGAAGTTACCTTTGGCAATGCCAATGATAAAACAGTCATCAAGATGGCCCGCTGGGTTGATGAAAGCAAACAGGAGAACGGACTTTTTGTTGTTTCAGGTGGAGAACAGGGTAAAGGTGGCCAGATGAAGGCGGCTTACACAAAGAAACCCGTGGACAGTAAGACCCAAAAAGGTACTTTCTCCTTCTCCCTTAAGGATGACAGAGAAGACTTTTCCCTGCTTTTAGAGGGTGATTTCTCTGAAGTAAAAGACGGGGCAAAACAAGACGATGGGGTAAAATTCACTATTACGGCCAAAGACCAGGAGGGAACAGGCAAATTCTCCGGAGAATTGAAAACCAGCCTGACCATAAATGAGAAGGATAAAAACAGGGAAATGGACTCCACTTTAAAGCTAACCTTTGATGTACCCTCGGAAGGCATTCAGGGGGCTAACTTGAGTGTAACAGTGAAGCAAAAAGATGAATTTGGCGCGGAAGTCAAACTTCCTAAATTTGATTCCAGTAATACTATAGATGTGGCAAATATGTCTGAGGAAGAACTGTTTAAGCTTCAGCAGGAACTAATGACAGCAGTTCAGCAGTTTGTTGAGAAAAATATGGCCCTGTTCCAGCCCTACATGTAATAAACTATCATGGGGAAGAGGTGGAAGCCTCTTCCCCAAACTTATATCGGGTGGCTAGAAAATGATTATTTTTTGCCTTATCAAAAATGAACTTAAGATGTTATGGAAAGACAGGGTTGCCCTAATCTCTCTGTTTGTGCTGCCCTGTTTCTTTATCTGGTTTTTTGTACAGGTTTTCACTCCTTATCTTGACAATAAACGCTTTAGTGAAAAATTCCAGATTGCTATAGTAAATGAAGATAAAACGGCCTATTCCCAAATGCTCTTAAGCCAGTTTGAGACGGCCAGTCATTTGAAAGAATTAGTAAAAGTGCAGGAGACTGAGGAAAGTAAGGCCCTGGAGATGCTGGAAAAGAATGAGGTGGCAGGTATTATCCTATTACCTGCCGGATTTATGAACAGTATTTACACAGGCGAGAATAAGCCCTTTGTCTTTATCGGTAATAAGGAAAGAAGAGAAACGGCAACCCTTATGAAACATCAATTGCTAAGCGCGGCTAACCTTATTTCGGCAGGGCAAAGCGGCATTATCACTGCTTGGCGTTATGCTTACTGGGGCGGGGCAGGGGAGGATTTGCTGGCTAAACTGGAAAAACAGCTAATCTATAGTTTCACCATGAATTCCCTGGGAAGAAACCGGGTTTTCCGGGAAGAAACGGTTTCCTTTTTGCCCAAAATAACGGCGGCTGAATATTTCACAGCCTCACTTATGGCGGTTTTTGCCTCTTTTCTGGGTTTTATGGGAATGAAGTCTCTCGTATATGAGAAAGCCCCCGGTCTGAGAGACAGGTTAAGGGCATCCCCTCTCCAGATGTGGCAGATTTTGCTTGGTAAGTTCACAGCTTCTTTTGTCTTGGTTTTGCTTCAATTAGTGTTTATTTTGCTCCTAACCAGCGCTTTCTTTAAAACATATCTGGGAAGTCCGGTGATTAGTATCTTTGTGCTTCTGGCCTCTTCCTCCTTTGCTGTAGCGGCCTGGGCTACTTTTATTGCGGCGGTTTCCTCCACAGTACAAACCGCCGATTTGCTGGGCTATCTGGGTACTCCCTTACTTGCCATTATCGGGGGGAATATCTACCCCCTCATTGCCCTGCCCGATACCATCAAAAGTCTGAGTGGCTTTACTCTTAATAAGTGGATGGCTAGCGGCTTGACAAAGATTTTTGCTGCCGATCCTTCCCTCCCCCTAAAAGAGGATGTTTGGCATCTTATGATGATTGGCAGTGTACTTCTTATCATTTCTTTAGGGATCCTGGCCTGGCAGAGGAGGAAATAAATGAACCAGCTGTTGATCATGACTTTCTATAAAATAAAAATGCTTGCTAAAGATAAGGGCTTTCTTATCGTGATGGTCCTGGCTCCCCTGCTCTTTGCTTTCCTTGTTGGTGGGGTACAGAGCTATGAGAAGCAAAATCTTATTCCTGTGGTGATCACTGATGAAGATAACAGCGACTATTCCCGTTTGCTTATAGAACGTTTGGCGAAGAAAGAAGGAATTAAACTCATTCTTGCCGATAAAGCCAAAGCTGAAGAACTGGTCAGCAATTATCGGGCAGAAGTAGCTTTTATTATTAAAAGCGGGTTCAAAGAAGCTATCCTCCGGGAGAATATCAATGAGTCCATAACTTTGCTGAAATCACCTGTCTCTCTATCTTACGGGATAATCCAGGAGATGCTGGCCAGTGAAGTGATGAGGCTCGCTTCCAATGCTTCAGCGGCTAACTGGGTCACGAAAATCTATAAACAGTTTCAGCTCCAAATGACCCGGCAGCCATCTGACTTATGGGGAAGCGCCTGGAAGTACGCTGATTCTTTATGGGAACCGGAGCCATTAATGAAGATGGAATACCGGGAACTGGGAAGTACAGGTATTATTGTTCCGGTCAGCAAAACCCTACCTATTATTTCTTTACAGTCTTTGGGAATGATCCTGATGTTCCTCATGTTCTTCATCATGTTTAACAGCAGTTGGTTGATAGAAGAACGCAACAATTTTACGCTCCAGAGGCTGGTCATTGTCCCTGGCCTCTTGCCAAAATACTTTTTGGCTAACATTCTTTCTCTTCTTGTCCTTGCCCTGCTGCAGTTGGGGATCTTTCTCTCCCTAACCAGGCTGTTCTTTCATATCTTCCTTTTTACGTCTTTTTATCATTACATCATTTTAATTTTATATATTTTGGCAGTTATAGCCCTGGGTTTCTTTCTGTCCGCTCTTTTAAAGACACCGGCGCAGCTGCAGGCGGGTGCCCCGGCTATTTCCCTGCTTACCAGCTTCATCGGAGGCTGTTTTTGGAGTTTTCTTGACCCTCCCGAGACGATCAAAATGATGTCTCTCTTTACTCCCCAGGGCTGGGCTCTCCGGATGCTGAAAGACCTGGTGTTAAACAACTATGTATTCGTCGATCTACTATGGACTGGCCTGGTACTTATTGTTTTTACTTTATTCATGCTGGCTGCGGCCTACTGGAAAATACGCAGGGCAGTTTTACAGTAAACGCCATTTCCCTACTATATTTCAGTATTGCCTGGTAAAATTTTGTTCTTCCTAAGGAATTTATATAATTCCTTAGGAATCAGGGGTCTTAGGGGAAGGTATTCTCCTATGTTCAATGAGGAGGGTAACGGCGGAGCCTCATTGGGAACGCAGGGGTTCCCGTTGAAGGACAAAGCGCGCGGTAGCGCCTTTGTTCTAGTATGATGTAATTGTTAGTATACGGTTGATGAAGGGGAAGAAAAGCATTTCATTACTGGTACTAACCTGATCATTGACGGAGGGATGACCCGTAAAATGCTCTATGAGCCATAGTTTTTGTAAAGACCTGTTTTGTGTTATATTATGTTTAAATCCTATTGCTAAAAGTAAGGAGTGGCAGATATGAAGCGTATTGCAGTACTGACCAGCGGCGGAGACGCACCGGGCATGAATGCGGCCATTAGGGCAGTTGTGAGAACTGCCATCTATCATAATGTGGAAGTTTTTGGCGTGATGCGGGGGTACAGCGGTTTAATCCACGGTGAATTTGTGAAAATGGACCTTGGTTCTGTGGCCGACATTATCCACCGGGGGGGTACCATCTTACATACTGCTCGCAGCCAGGAGTTCCTTACAGAAGAAGGCCGGCAAAGGGCCGTGCAAAAGATGAAAGAAGCTGGGATAGAGGGTCTGGTGGCCATCGGCGGGGACGGAACCTTCCGGGGGGCCGCAGCCCTGGATAAACTGGGAATACCGACGATTGGTGTGCCCGGTACTATTGACAATGATATCCCCTGTACCAGCCTGACCATTGGTTTTGATACCGTGGTAAATACGGTAGTTGATGCTATTAATAAGATCAGGGATACGGCAACCTCCCATGAGCGCATCTTTGTTATTGAAGTAATGGGAAGAAACGCCGGCTTTATTGCCCTGGCCGCAGGGCTGGCCGGGGGAGCGGAGTCCATCTTAATTCCCGAGATTCCTGCCGATGTGACAACTGTGGTGGATAACATCAGGCGGGGGCTGGCCCGGGGTAAGCGCCATAGTATCATCCTGGTGGCAGAAGGCGTCGGTGATGTACGGGAAATCACTGAGAAGATTACTAAACTTTCCGGTTTGGAAACCAGGTTGTCTATTTTAGGGTACATTCAACGGGGCGGGACACCTACAGCTCTGGACCGTATTCTCGCCAGCCGCATGGGAGCGGAAGCCGTAAGACTTCTCTTAAAAGGGGAGCGGGCAAAGATGATAGGAATCGCCGGAGAAGAAATCAAAAGCTTTGATATCCAATGGGCTTTACAGCAGAAAAAAGAGATTGACCTGGACCAGTACAACCTGGCTGGGATTTTGTCCATCTAATTGGAGGAGGCAGAAGCAAACATGAAAATAACCATCGCCCAGCTGAATCCTATGGTTGGCGACATTGAGGGCAATATGGCCAGGCTTATTGATACATTGTCTCATTACAGCAGCACTACTGATTTAATTGTTTTTCCGGAACTTTATCTCGCCGGGTATCCCCCGCGGGACCTCCTGGAACGGGAGTCCTTCATTCATAAAATCCGGCTTGCCATCGATAAAATTGTGGAGGAGTCGGTGAAATTTCCGGAGACTGGACTGCTCTTTGGTGCGCCTATTACCACGGGAGAAAAAATAGGAAAAGGCCTTTACAATTCCGCCCTGCTGGTTTATCAGGGGAAAATTTTGCTAAGCCAACACAAATCCCTGCTGCCTACTTATGATGTTTTTGATGAAGCCAGGTACTTTGACCCTGCGCCGTCCATCCAAACCATTCCCTTCAAAGGGGAGGTCCTGGGTATTTCTATTTGTGAAGATGCCTGGAATGACCCGGAACTGTGGCCGAAAAGAAAAATGTACACCTTTGACCCTATTGAAGAACTGGCGGCCCAAGGCGCCACCCTTTTTATCAACATTTCCGCTTCCCCTTTTTACGTGGGGAAGGAGGAAATCAGATACAGGTTGATCCAAAATCATGCCCGAAAATACGAGGTGCCTTTCATCTATGTTAACCAGGTGGGAGCCAATGACGAACTGATTTTTGACGGGAGGGGTATTGCTTTCGATAAAAAGGGTGAACCCTTGCTTATTTGTAAAGCTTTCCAGGAAGAGATAAAGACCGTAGATACCGGTGAAAAGGGCATACCCGGACTGTACAAGCCCCAGGAGAAAATCGAAGCCGTTTATCAGGCTTTGGTTTTAGGGGTTAGGGATTATATGAAGAAAAGCGGCTTTAAAAAAGCGGTGATAGGGTTATCCGGCGGTATTGACTCGGCTCTGGTTTGCTGTATCGCCAAAGAGGCCGTAGGGGCGGAGAATGTCCTGGGGATATCCATGCCCTCACCGTATTCTTCACAGGGAAGTGTGGAAGATTCCCGGAAATTGGCAGCGAACCTGGGTGTGGAATTTAGGGTGGTTCCCATCACAGGTATTTACCAGGCCTATTTAGACACCCTGCAGGAGCATTTTGCAGGGCGAGAGGCAGATACCACAGAAGAAAACATCCAGGCCAGGATACGCGGTAATATATTGATGGCTTTTTCCAATAAATATGGCTACCTTGTCCTGTCTACGGGAAATAAGAGTGAAATGGCTGTGGGCTACTGCACCCTCTATGGTGATATGAGCGGGGGATTAAGCGTGATTTCCGATGTGCCCAAAACCATGGTCTATGAACTGGCTAAATTTATAAATCGTCACGGTGAAATCATACCCCAGGAGATTATTGACAAGGCGCCTTCCGCAGAACTCAGGCCCAACCAGACAGACCAGGATACACTGCCGCCTTACCCGTACCTGGACAAAATCCTGCAATTATACATTGAGGAAGGCTATGGGGCGCAAGACCTGGTTGAGGAGGGGTTTGATCCGGAGACAGTAAAATGGGTCATAAAAACTGTGGAAAAGAATGAATATAAAAGAAGACAGGCTGCCCCCGGTCTTAAGGTCAATACGAAAGCCTTTGGCACAGGACGCAGGATACCTCTTGCCGCTAAACGGGACAGCTAATCTATCTTAGGAAGTAGGAAAGTAGGTTGGATATGATGTCCCAGAATGTCAGCTTTCTTAATCTGGGTGTGGCCCAGTGGTTAGTTGAAAAGTTGAAGGCTATAGGAATTAAGGAGCCTACCGAAGTGCAAAGAGCGGCTATCCCGGCCATTTTGGCCGGGAAGAATGTGATTGTCCAGTCACCCACAGGCACCGGCAAGACTCTGGCTTATCTGGCTCCCTTGCTTACGAATGTTAAGCATGAAACGAAGGATTTGGAAGTTTTGATTCTTGTACCTTCCAGGGAACTGGCCATGCAGGTGTTTAGGCAGCTTAAAGAAGTGGCGGATAACATAGGGGCTGTTCCTCTCATTGGCGGAGCTAATCCCGCCAGACAGCTGGAAGCCTTAAAAGAAAAGCCTAAAGTGGCCGTAGGAACCCCCGGAAGGATAGCGGAGCTTTTGCAAAAGCGTAAAATTAACGGGCAGGCTGTCCGGGCCATTGTGGTGGATGAAGTGGATAAGATGCTGGAACAGGGGTTCATGGAGGATGTAAAAAAGGTCTTCAAGGCTACCCTGAAAACGCGGCAGGTTCTTTTTTTCTCGGCCACGGTTCCGCCGGAAGTTCTGGAGAATGCCGGGAGTTTTATGTCCGAGCCCCAGTTTATTCAGACCGGGGAGGGAAGGCGTACACCTTCTACTATCAAACATGTTTACTTTACGTGTAATGAGCGGAACAAAACCCAGGCCCTTCTCAAACTTTACCGTATTTACCGGCCGGAAAAGGCCCTGGTTTTTATCAATCGCAATGAAGGGGTAGGACCTTTGGCGGGGAGGCTGCAGGAGCTAGGCCTCAATGCTGTTGGGCTCCATAGTGATTTAGCCCAGCCCCATCGTAAAGAAGTTCTGGAAAAATTCCGCCAGGGAAAGGCCGACCTCCTGGTAACAACGGATCTCCTGGCCAGGGGCATGGATATTCCCGGAGTAGACGTGGTCTTTAATTTCGATTTGCCCGTAGATGAAGAACACTATCTCCACCGGGTGGGACGCACTGGGAGGGCCGGTAAAAAGGGAACGGCCATCAGTTTTGTCACGGAAGAACAAAAATTCATTATGGCCAAATACCAGAAACTGCTGCAAACTTCCATTGAGCACATGGGACTTGCGGAAAACCGGGTCTTTCCCATAGACTACAGCAAAAAGAAAGAGAAAAAGCACCGCCAGCTTTACAGGAAAAAGGATGGTTAACAATGTTTACTTTACGGGTGTCATCAAAGAGCAAAAGTGAACTGATTAGTTTAAACCGGGAAATCATAGGCTGTATCAAGGAAAGTCGTTTCCTGGACGGCCTTTGTGTGGTTTTTGTACCTCATACCACGGCGGGGATAACCATTAATGAAAATGCCGATCCCGATGTGAAAAGTGATATGTTGCGCTTTCTTGACCGGCTTGTGCCCTGGTCCGGTGATTTTAAGCATATAGAAGGTAACAGCGCCGCCCACATCAAAGCTTCCCTGATGGGCTCTTCTGTTACAATTCTCGTAGAAAAGGGTCAATTAATGCTGGGCACCTGGCAGGACGTTTACCTGGCCGAATTTGACGGTCCCCGGGAGAGGCAAATTTTTATCAAACTGCTGGGTACTTATGCCACAATGACTGGTAACTAATCTTTAGGGATGGTTAGAGATGGAAAAAGGAAAAGATTATTTATTTGTGTATGGTTCTTTATTGACTGGTACCAATCATCCGGAGATCGACAAAGTCATTCCCGCTTATTGCCGGTATATTGCTGAAGGCTATATATTGGCAGAATTATACGATTTAGGGGAATATCCGGGAGCCATACCTTGTATGTGCCCTGAGGCTAAAGTCTATGGAAAAGTGTTTGAAGTATTAAATTTTGCAGAATGTTTTAATGTCCTTGATGAGTACGAAGGCTATTATGCCAATGATCTTAAGGCCAGTGAATTTATTAGAAGTAAAACTCAAGTGAGGCTACCGGCAAGAGAAGATACGGTGATGGCCTGGGTTTACTATTATAACGGGGAAATTAAAGATGAACTCCAAATAATCTCGGGCAACTATGTGCAATATAAAAGAGATAAGGACAAAATTAGTCCTGCAATCTAAAGGAGTTATTTCATAGATGAAAGCAAGAATTAAAGGTATTTTATTGTCATGCCTAGGCTGGACGTTCATATTCTTAGGTATACTGGGCCTTTTTCTTCCTTTTTTACAAGGGATACTTTTTTTGCTGATAGGCCTATACATACTGTCCCATAATTCACTGTGGGCTAAGAGAATATTACTCAAAATAAGATGGAGATTTCCCCGGTTAGCTGATAAAATTGATAAAGCGAAAGGGATCGCAAAGCGTTATATCAGGTTGAATTAGATGTATTTTGAGAGGAGTGGGTTAAGTGAACAGCAAAACTCTGCACAAGGTTAGTTATGGCATGTATCTGGTTAGTTCAAAAAAGGGGGAAAAATATAACGGGCAAATTGCAAATACCGTTTTCCAAATAACATCTGAACCCCCGACCATTGCTGTCAGTATAAACAAACAAAATCTTACCCATGAATTTATCAGGGAAAGTAAGGTTTTTACTGTAGCTATTTTAAATAAGAATGTTCCTATGACTTTTATAGGGTTGTTTGGTTTTAAAAGCGGCAGGGAAGTTGAGAAGTTTGAGGGGATAAAGTACAGGCCTGGACAAACAGGGGTACCTATTGTCTTAGACTATAGTATCGGTTTTCTGGAAGCCCAGGTGATAGATGAAATAGATGCTGGCACCCATACCATTTTCCTTGGCAGGGTAATGGATGCAGATATCTTTGTAGATGAGGAACCCATGACTTATGCCTACTATCATGAGATTAAACGGGGTGCAGCACCCCAGACGGCTCCTACATACATCAAAAATGAGCCCCCAGCAGAAGTAGGGAGTGGGGAAAAATACAAATGTAACGTTTGCGGGTATATTTATGACCAGGAGCAGGGTGATCCCGAGACGGGCATCGCACCCGGCACTCCTTTTTCCCGGCTGCCTGCTGACTGGGTCTGTCCCATCTGTGGTGCAGGGAAAGAGCAATTTAGCATAGCATAAAGGGAGACTGAATTTTCTCTGACTGCCTAATTTTAGTAATAAATAGCGCAAATCACAAAATAAGGTATGCTTTATCGTTCATTGGTGAAACGTAAAGCATACCTTTCTCTTATCCCTGCGCGGTATAGTCTTTATCGATAGTGATGACACAGAAGAAATAGGGATGTTTCTCCTGCACCTTTCTGGTGATGGCTTTGCGGAGCTCCTTTTCTTCCTCTTTACTCATCCCGCTTTTGACTACCACATCAAAGATAAGGTTTTCTTTTTCGTTTTTGCCCACGATACGGAAATCATGGAAGGACTGTACCTGTGGAAATTCTTGTAAAATCTGGGCTACTTCTTCCTGCATCCTCATTAATTCTTCCGAATCAACGTTGACAGGATCCATATGAATGGTGAGAACAATCCCCAGTTCTTTGGAAACCTGGCGTTCCACATGGTCGATGAGTTCATGGAGTTCCATGATGTCTTTATTCGAAGGGACTTCGGCGTGTATGGAAGCCATATGCCGGCCGGGGCCGTAGCTGTGCACGATTAAATCATGGACACCGGTTATTCCCTCATAACTGAGGACTTTTTTGGTGATGTTCTCCACCAGTTCCTGCTCAGGGACTTCTCCCAGCAGGGGACTAATGGTTTCTTTCGTCAGGGAGATACCGGAATAGAGAATAATACACGAGACAATGATTCCTACATACCCGTCCAAGGGGAAGGAGGTCCATAAAGAAGCCAGGAGAGACAGACCAATACAGCCTGTAGAAATCATATCGCTGAGGCTGTCGAAGGATGTGGCGGAAAGGGCTTGAGAATCGATGGCCCTGGCCAGGTAACGGTTAAAGAGGGAGAGCCATCCTTTAGTAATGATAGCAAAGATGACAATAAGAAAAGCGGGCAGGCTGAAGGTCACTGGAACGGGGTGGAGAATGCGGTCAAGGGAAGACTTAATCAGTTCATAACCTACCAGTATGACGAGAAAAGAAACAATTAAGCCTGCAATGTATTCCAGGCGGCCGTGACCAAAGGGGTGTTCTTCGTCGGCAGGTTTGCCGGCCAGCCTAAATCCTAAAATAGTGACCAGGGAAGAGGCCACGTCTGTTAAATTATTAAAGGCATCACCGATAAAGGCAATGCTGTTTAAGGCCAGACCAGTAGTCAATTTTACGGCGAAAAGGAGGAGGTTAGCCAGGATACCTACCACGCCTCCCAGGTAGCCGTACTTGGAACGGACTTCAGGTTTTTCTGTTTTTTGATAGTCTCGGATGAAAGCTTTGACAAGGAATTGGCTTAACAAAAGGATCACCTCGTAAAACAATTTTTTCCTGAAATATCATACTATAAAAGGCAGGAAAAGGCCAATAATACAGAATACAGCCGAAAATATGAAGGGGAAAAGGTGTTTATCGAGAAGTATATTTAACGTCTAACTACCAGATGAAGGAGATGCTTTATGAAATCTTTTCAGGAAATCAAAGAGGCAGTTCTCAATCACCCGGTTAAGAAAATCATAGCCGTAGCCGCTGCTGATGATGAAGATGTGCTGGAGGCTGTAAAAGTGGCCCGGCAGATGAAACTGACTGAACCAATTCTCATCGGCGATGAGACAAAAATCCGTAAAATAGCGGATGATGTAGCCTTTGATTTGACTGGGATACAGGTCATTCACGAACCGGACCAGTTCCAGGCTGCCCGTAAAGCTGTGGGCAAGATTCGTGGAGGCGAGGCCCATATCATCATGAAGGGATTAATCGGTACAGCTCCCTTCCTCAAAGCCATCCTGGAAAAGGATGTGGGCTTAAGGACGGGCAATGTTCTCAGTCATGTAGCTTTATTTGAAGTTCCCCACTTCTCCCGTTTACTGCTGGTTACCGATGCTGCTATGAATATTGCACCTGGTCTTCCGGAGAAGGTACAAATTATCCAGAATGCCTTACAGGTCACGAAAAAATTAAACATAAACCATCCCAAAACGGCGGCGGTATGTGCAGTGGAAACTGTAAACCAGGATATGCCGGCCACTGTGGATGCTGCGCTTTTAGCGAAAATGAGTGAACGGGGCCAGATCAAAGGGACTATTATTGATGGACCCCTGGCCCTGGATAATGCTGTTTCCCTGGAGGCCGCCAGGCACAAAGGTATTAAGAGCCCCGTTGCTGGTGAGGCTGACATTATTTTAGTGCCCGATATTGAAGCGGGTAATATTATGTATAAGACACTGGTCTACCTGGCTAATGCCGATAATGCCGGGGTAGTAATGGGTGCCCTGGCTCCCATTGTGCTTACTTCTCGTGCCGATACGGCCGAGGCCAAGCTGAATTCTATCGCCTTGAGCATGCTGCTGGCCCAAGGGGATGAATAAAAATAAGAGGAGACGGATAAGATGGAGAACTATAAAATCCTGGCCATTAACCCGGGCTCAACATCTACGAAGATTGCTGTCTTTGTTAATGAAAACCTGATCTTTGAGAAAACGTTGCGTCATAGTACGGAGGAACTGGAGAAGTTCCCGCGGGTGGCCGACCAGTTTTTATTCCGCATGGAGGTAATTACTTCTTCCCTGGAGGAAGCCCAAATTCCCCTCAGCAGCCTGCAGGCTGTAGTGGGCCGGGGGGGATTACTCAAACCGATTAGCGGCGGAACTTATCTTGTCAATGAAGCCATGTGTCATGATTTGAAGCATGCCCAAAAGGAACATGCATCTAACCTGGGTGCCTTGATTGCCAGAGAGATAGGCGAGAGGTTTGGCATCCCTGCCTTTATTGTAGACCCCGTCGTGGTAGACGAGATGGAGCCCCTGGCCAGGGTATCGGGGATGAAAGGGGTTGAGCGTAAAAGCCTTTTCCATGCCTTAAACCAGAAAGCCATTGCCCGGAAGGCAGCAGCGGCCCTAAACAAAAAATACGAAGAATGTCATTTGATCATAGCTCACTTGGGCGGCGGCATCTCCGTAGGGGCTCATCAAAAGGGCAGGGTAATTGACGTTAATAATGCTTTAGATGGGGATGGACCTTTTTCCCCGGAACGTTCCGGCGGAGTTCCCGTAGGTAGTATTGTAGAAATGTGCTTTGCACAGGGCTTAAGCCGCAATGAAGTATATAAATGTATTGTAGGGCGGGGGGGCCTGGTGGGTTATCTGGGTACTAACGATGCCCGGGTTGTGGAAGAGATGATCAGACAGGGAAATGAAGAAGCCCGCCTGGTTTATGAGGCCATGGCTTATCAGGTAGCTAAAGAGATTGGCAGTTGTGCTGCGGTGCTGAAAGGAAAAGTGGAGGCTATTGCCTTGACGGGCGGCCTGGCTTATTCCCAGATGCTAACGAACTGGATAAAAGAACGAGTGGAGTTTATTGCCTCCGTGATGATCTTCCCCGGCGAAGGAGAGATGGAAGCCCTGGCAGAAGGGGCCTTACGGGTCTTACGGGGGATAGAGGGCTATAAAGAATATCGATAGTGTTTCACTAAACGAAACGTTGTTTTACATCGTAAATTATTTTTAGCTTTCTTAGGTTATGTCAGAATTCAGAGGAGGATTAAGTCGATACTTATGGAAATATTATAGCGGTAATCTCAAATTTGAAGGAGGATTATCGATGATTCTCGGACACATCAAAAATTTGGATGTAGAAAAAGGCGCCTTCTCACCTACGCTGGTTAAAGGTCTGGCATACCTGGCTAACACTGATTTCTCCACCCTGGCGCCAGGACGCTATGAGCTGGACGGTGATAAGATGTTTGTCCTGGTCCAGGACAATCAAACCCAGCCTAAAGCCGAGCGTAAAGCGGAAACCCACGAAAAGTATATTGATGTCCAGTATATAGCAGAAGGTATCGAGGTGATGGGGTATGCTTTAAAATCCCCGGAGCATGAAATAAAAGAAAATCTCCTGGCAGAGAAAGATGCTATCTTCTATAAAACGGTGCAGGGTGAGATCGATCTGGTTGTATCTAAAGGCATGTATGCCATATTCTTCCCCCATGATGTCCACCGTCCCGGCTGTATGTTCGGGACAGAGCCCTGCAAAGTTAGAAAAGTTGTGCTTAAAATAGCTGTTAGTACACTTTAAAGTAAAGCGACCGGCCATCCTTTTGGCCGGTTGAATTTTTATAAAATGCACGACTATTTTAATGATATCGTTGTATAGTTGTAAAATTGTATACAAAATTACAACTTTTGCTATTTGCTTATATTTCTTACAATGTTATATAAAAGTTTATGTATAATTAGTATTGGAATAATTTATTAAAAAGGAGCTAGATCTTATGGGGAAAAAAATGAAGACCATGGACGGTAATACGGCTGCGGCCTATGT
>CAZWTM010000023.1:0-40069 GCA_964637385.1 uncultured Peptococcaceae bacterium | reverse complement strand
GGAGACATTTGGCCCATAGTTACCTCTACAGAATGTTGCCATGAAGTGCCAAATCGGGTAATAGTTATAGTCCATTTGCCGTGAACAAAACATGTTACGGGTATAACATCGTACCAAACAGTTCCCCCGCCACCTGTGCGTTGGTCATTAAAGTTTGTATAGGTCGAGCCGACAACGGGCGTAGTTACCGTAATCTCATCATTTGGTATGGACATCCAGCCCAAAGGTCTTGACACATCTCCATACTCATATCCGTTGCCCTGTGCCTTGAGTAGTAATTTGCCATTGCTTACGGTTACTTGAGCAGTATCAATGCGTAGCACCTGCCCTGTAACTTTATCACAATATACTAAGTGATATTGTTTACTTCCACTGAAAAAGTTGCGTTCACTATAATAAAAATCAATCCTTGTTTGTACGGAGAAAGTCTGCTGGTCATACTTTGTGTCAGACTTGATGCCAGAGAGTATCTGCACTTTATTAGTGCTGGCAGTGGCCTTGCTCTTTTTACTCTTTTCTTTATAAGTGATTTCATTAAGGGCTGTTGCGATATAAGTATTCTCCTCTTGAATAGTACCATCTTTTAAGTATATTTTTTTAGTAGCGACTTTTTGGGTGGTAATGCCAATGTTTTTGGTGTTAGCCGTAACAATCTTATTTTCATCTTCGTAAACGGCTGTATCGGTATCGTTAAATTTAAGGTCAATTTTGCTATCTGTTATTTTTTGTTTGATGCGTTCTTCAATATGGTTCTGTTCAAGGTTGGGAGTAACCGTAAAAACCACTTCTTCTTTAAGAACGTCATTAGAAACTAATTCTCCTGCATGTGCTACTGTGCTAGTCAACATTATTATTGCCATAAGGAATAGTGAAACTGCCTTTTTATATTTCATGTTTTTCCCTCCTAAATATTTTTATCCCCACCAACCTATATAATAGACAAACAAGAGAGGGAAATCGTTCTGCTTTTTTATTTTCGTATTTTACTTAAGCAGTAGGCCAAATATCCTAATTATTGTATAATATTGTTAGATATTGTAAGGTGGTGAGTAAATGAGTTCCCATTTTCAGGTTCTATATGTTACAGAGTTTATGCCTCATGTCTGTTAATTCTAAAAAACCACGCTATAGCAGAGGAAGCTACTCAGGAAGCCTTTATTAAGGCTTTTGAATGTATTCATACCTTAAGAGAACCATCTAAATTTGGAGCATGGATAGCCTCAATTGCCACCAGAATAGCCATAAACATTTATAATCGAGATAAAAAGGTAGTTTTAATGGATAATCAGGAGGTGCTTGATAACTTTGCCAGAAGGACTTATCCTATTGATGATCCTGTTTCCTATGTAGAAGATATGCAGATAAGTAAGGAGCTAAGATTGGCTATTAATCGCCTAGAACCACCATTAAACCAGCTTATTATACTCAAATATTATTGGGAACTAAGCGACCCTGAGATAGCTGAGCTACTTGAGATACCTTTAGGTACTGTGAAATCTTCTCTATATAGAGCTAAAAAAATGCTTGCCAAAGCGTTGCCAGCAATAAATAAGGATTATTTGCATGTAGCAGGGAGGGGCTAAGTAATGAGGGAAGAACAGTTCGATAAATTAATATCATCCAATGTGAAGGCCATGCTAGATGCTCCTGTCCCGATAGATCTAGATAAATCATGGGCTGAAATAGAGAAAAAATTGAAGGAAAAAGAAAGTGAAGGGAAGGAGCCTATTAAAAAGGCATCTCACTTTAACTCGAGAAAGCTTGCTATGGTTTCTGCTGTGCTGTTTATAATAACTATCCCTGTCATGTTATTTTCTAAAGAAGTAATAGGCTTTAGATATGAGTTTTATAAATGGTTTAGTAGCGGTGGAGGCGAAACCGTAATTACGGAGAAAACTAACCCGAATATAAAAGAGGGAAGGTACTCTGACTTGACCTTTGAAAGTGCTAAGGCATTGGCTGTTTACCCATTGAAATTTCCCAACTACTTGCCAAAGGACTATGCAAATATCAGTCCGAAAATAACCGCCATTGTCTCGGGAGATAAAAGAACCTTGGTTTCTATGGTTTTTAATAACAATACAGGGTTTATAGGTTTTAAACAGGAAAATGTGATAGATGTAGATAATAAAAATACTTATTTACCTGACAATTCAACTATAGAGACAATAAAAATTAAAGGTTCCCTAGATGCTACTAAAATAGTTAATGGTGCCACTACTATAATTGTTTGGAAAGAAAGTGCCATCAATTATGAGCTTTTGACAAGTGGTATTTCTTTTGAAGAAATAAGCAAGATATTAGAGAATATCGAATAGGCATTTATTCCTTAAATAAGGCCAAATATTTTTGGCCTTAACAGTGTTTTCTTTTATATTTGAAGATTCCCACTATATGATATTCTGGTTTCTCCTCCTGCAACATGGGTTGATTTCACTCTGTATAAGCCTGGGCTTTTGGGGTAGTTATGCCTCATATCCATTGTAAAGCTAGTTTCCGCATAATACCATGAGGTAACTCTTTGCCATGTGCCATTTGTAAATTTTTCTAACTCCATCGTAATAGATTGATAATAAACCCCTGTGAGATTAGAAGATGCAGAACATATGATATATTGTGAACTGTTTCCAATGCCAGAGCTGTATGTAACAAATATTGATGAGGCCGATTTAGGTTCAACAATAAACTTTTCTAAGGCCATTGTGGAGCTTGGGGAAGAGATGAGAAATACTAACAATAGGATTGAAGCCAGAGATTTTTTCATAAAACAACACCTCCGTATAATTTTCGCTATATAGACAATTTACGAAGGTAAACCGTTCTGGCTTTTTTATTCTTTCTGATATAAAATCTAAACAATATATTTTCTTCAATCTTATAAAATTATAGAGCCGTTATCCAGAATATGCTGTCTGGTAGCAAGGTGGGTAAATGGGGATTTTTCTACCATTTCTTTTTAAAATATGCTTTGCATAAAAATTAGCAGTACGGTGGATAATAGGCTTTTGGTCTAAGAAAGGGGAAATTTATGAGAAAAATTTTACTTATAATATTGTGTATTCTGCTTGCATTCGGTTGTGCTAAAAAACCTGATAATACAGTTATCAGTTCTGCTGAATTACTAAATGATATTAATGCTATAAAAGTATTAAACATACAGATGGTTGACGAAGGTGGAAATATTCGGCAGTTTAAAAGTACCGATGTTAGTCATATAGCATCTTTGGTTAAATTGGTGTCCAATTTGAAATTAAAACAATTATCACCTAATGAAGAAAATAAGCTGTTAGATGAAGGTAAAGCCTTGCTTTCTCCGTCAAGCTATTTTGTTTCATTTTATGATCAAGAAGAGGTGGAATTAAAGGGTATGATAATTGGATTTGGTAAGGATAAACTAATAATGGTTGACCCTCGTACTATGCAGGGGGCTAACAGGTCTATTTCGTATTTAGCCTTGAATGCCGATGTGGAAAAAATCAATAAATTAATAAATAGCATCAGATAAATAAAGTAAGTTATGGAAAAACAACTCTAGGCTGTTGCTTAGATGATAAATAGTGGTGGTTCAGTTGTTGACCAATTAACAAACTCAAGATTTACTAATGGTTTATTCCGAGGTGTATAGCTTAGCCCTAGTAGCATCATGCTGGTTACTAGACGGTGCGGTGATTGGATTTCAGCAGGTAATACTGGAGTGAATAGAGTTCGAGTAAACCACCAATTTCATTTAGATTCTTCCTGGATACCTAGTTTTTGTTCCTATATGTTAGAGACATCTAGTTTTTAAACTACCTGTGTTGCCGCCGAACTAATATGGCATAAAGCTGACGGAATTGCCTGACCAGGAATTGCTGTATATAATGACCATATCAAATAGAAAGGAAAAGACGCCCCGTTTTGATGTTTTACTGCGCCAACAGGGGGTCTGGATTGTATAAAATATCTATGTATTTGTATCTTAGCAAATGGTATAATCATAAAAGAAAAGTATGCTCCTTTCTGGGTTGTTTGGTTTGGCGATTAAACAATACCACAAAAAGGACATACTTTTTCATTTTTTATCGAAATTTTATTGCAGAAAAATTTACCAAGAGCCATCGTGCTAGCGATTTCGTTCTTCTCCCAAATGAAGAGCCGTCCCTTGTAATTTTTCTTATTTGGCAGCAATGGCTGCCGGAATTTACATGAATATGTCAATTTACTCCTGGCGGCCAGTGAAGGGGATTTCCTATAACAGCATGAGCCGCCTCTGCTAAAGCCTCACTAATGGTAGGATGGGCATGGATAGTAGCGATTAATTCCTCAACTGTTGCTTCCAAACTGATAGCCAAAGCCCCTTCAGCAATCAAATCCGTCGCACGCGGTCCAACAATATGGACTCCAAGTATTTCTTTGTACTTTGTATCGGCAATTATCTTAACTAAACCATTCTCACAATGTTCTATGATTGATTTGCCATTTCCGGCTAAGGGAAAGATGCCAGTCCGGTACGACAATCCCTGGTTTCGGGCCTGTTCTTCCGTAAGTCCTACACCGGCAACTTCGGGATTTGTGTATATGCAGTATGGTACGACTTTCCTGTTATAAAAGGAACAATACCCCATTATATGCTCTACTGCAGCAATTCCTTGCGCCGAGGCGGCATGGGCAAGCATTGTCTGGGCATTGCAGTCACCTATAGCATAAATACCCGGTACATTGGTCTCAAAATGCTCATTTACAAGGATTGCTCCCTTTTCCGTCTTGACCCCTACTGACTCAAGACCCAGATTTTCAGTATTTGGCCTGCGCCCTACCGCTACCAGCATATATTCACCGTTTATCTCAAGCTGATTTTGCCCGGTCAGAACTTTTGCTGTTAAGCCCTTTTTAGCGTCCCGTACTTCTGATAAACGTGCCTCAGTGAGAAAATCCACACCCCTGCTGCTTAAATCTTTTTTAATTACCGATACAATTTGGCCATCAACGGCCGGCAGTATCTCAGGCAGCATTTCCACAACTGTTACCTTTGTACCCAGGGAATTGTAAAGTGCGGCAAATTCAGTACCAATAACACCACCGCCAATAATGACCAGCGATGACGGTATTTCAGGTAAATTCAAGGCATCAGAGCTGTCAAGCACATTGGGCAGGTCTGCACCGGGAAAGGAAAGCTTAACGGGGACGGAACCAACTCCCAAGATAATAGCATCCGCCGAAAGGGTCTGAGGGGTAGGAGCTTCAATTTTTACCGTACGCTCATCCTGTAGTACAGCGTGTCCCTTGTATACAGCCACCTTGTTGGCTTTTAAGAGGGCCGCCCCTCCCTGAACAAGGCGATTGACTACGGATTCCTTGCGTTTCATCAGCACTGGCCAATCTACCCTTAACCCGTCAGCTGCAAGGCCCATTTTTGCCCCGTTCTTTACTGCCCGGTACAGTTCGGCCGTATGCAGAAGCGTCTTTGTAGGTATACACCCAACGTTTAAACATGTACCACCCAAACTGTTAGATTCTACGAGATGGACCTCCGCCCCCAGTTGGGCCCCACGAATGGCAGCCACATAACCACCGGGTCCTCCTCCTATTATAACGATACGTTTTCTCATAAGTTTCACAACTCCATTTAAAGATTGGCAAATTATTACTTAAGGTGATTCTTTTAACTTTCTTAAATCAGTACTTTCATGGGTAATTCAATAAGTTTAAGAACAACGGCTAAAAATTCAGCTGCTGGCGCCCCATCAATCACTCTATGGTCAAAAGCAAAAGATAATCCCATCATGGGACGTATTGTAATCCGGCCTTGATAAACAACGGGTTGTTCCACTATTCTGCCTATTCCTAAAATCGCCGACTCCGGCTGGTTGATAATGGGTGTAAACCAGTCTACGGAACCATACGCTCCCAAATTAGTGATGGTAAAGGTGCCTTCCCTCATTTCCTCCGGGCTTATTCTATTTTCACGGGCCTTTTTGGCCAGTTCTTTTACTTCCCTGCTGATTTGCGATAAGCTTTTTACAATTAACTTTTTTGTTGGTTGTACAACGGGGAAATGGTTTACTATTCCTCTGGCCACTACGCCTGCCGCCATGCCCGCAACCGTCCCTTCCACCATACTGGGAAATACATTGTTTGTTCCCGTGGAAACGGGCAGAAGGGGAATGCTGCCACATCCCTTGGCTACCATACGGTTTGTACCATCTCCACCCAGAGTAATAATACAATCAACCTTGCAGCTTTCATCACCTGAGCTGCCCTGTACGAATCCAGCTGGGTCCCCACGGCGAAATGGGCATCCCCATCTTCTCCATCGAAGACATGTATGCCGGCACCAACATCTTCCAGACCGGTATGGGTGCTATGGGTGTAATTCCCACCGTGGCCTACGATGGGAACATTTACCTGTCAACGGGCCTGCGCACTACCGATGACAAGGGTAACCTCATTTAAGACATAGCCCGCTATGGTATCAAGGCTCTGGTCAAGCTGATTGAAATCACCTGCAGGTATGCCGGGGTACTGTGATTAGTTGATAGTAGAGTACTAACTACTATCAACTAACAACTATTAGGGGGGTAATTATGGTTAAAGTCGTTGTTGTCGGCGGTGGTTGGGCCGGTACGGCCGCAGCCATCACAGCCGCAAAGGCCGGTGCCGATGTCCTGCTCCTGGAACGTTCTGATATGTTCCTGAGAACGGGTTTGGTGGGCGGCATCATGCGTAAAAACGGTCGTTTCGTGGCAACAGAAGAATCTATGGCCATGGGCACTAATGAGTTATTTGATGCTGTTGACTAAACAGCCCGGCATAAGAATATTGTGTTCCTCGGCCACAAGCATACCACCTTATATGACGTGGCCAAGATTGAACCGGCTGTGCGCCGCAAGCAGGACCAAGCGGGTGTCAAATACCTTCTCCAGTGTCGGGTCAATGATGTGAAAATGGAAGGCAAAAAGATTGTGGCCGTAGTTGATCAGGACAAGAAGGAATACTCCGGTGATGTGTTTATTGAAACTACTGGTACAGCGGGGCCACAAGGAAACTGTTTGAAGTATGGCAATGGCTGTGCCATGTGTATCTATCGCTGTCCAACCTTTGGGCGCAGGATTGCCCTGGCTACCAAGTGCGGTGTGGAGGAGTTCGTTGGCAAGAAGGCCGACGGCTCTGTAGGGGCTATGAGCGGTTCCTGTAAACTTCACAAAGATTCCCTTTCTGAAGAAATTCAAAATGAACTCAACAGCAAGGGTGTGGCCATCATTCCCATTCCTGTAGACCTGCAGAAGAAGGGTTCCTTGGAAACCAAGGCCTGTCAGCAGTATGTCCTCCAGGAATTTGCCGAAAACATTATTCTTTTAGACACAGGCCATACCAAACTGATGTCACCTTTTTATCCCCTAGATACTCTCCGTCAGATTCCCGGCTTTGAAAACGCTCGTTTTGAGGATCCCTATGCCGGCGGAATCGGGAACTCCATGCGTTACCTGGCCCTTTCCCCCAGGGACAATACCCTCAAAACACAAGGACTGGAAAACCTCTTCTG
The DNA here is from genome assembly GCA_964637385.1 of uncultured Peptococcaceae bacterium. Lineage (GTDB taxonomy): Bacteria > Bacillota > Peptococcia > DRI-13 > DRI-13 > Thermanaerosceptrum. The sequence continues at coordinate 32,547 of CAZWTM010000023.1, read as the reverse complement.
CGGCGGGGAAAAGGCCGGCCTCCTGGTGGGGTATACCGAAGCCATAGTAACAGGCAGTTTGGCAGGTAATAACACCGTCCGTTATGCTGTAGGTAAGGAACTAGTAACAATTCCTACCAGCCTGGCCATTGGCGATGCCATTGCCCATGTCAACGATCAGATGAAGACCGAGACGGGTATTACTAAGAAGTATACCTTCTCCGGGTCCGTTTACTTCGAGCGGATGAAAGAACAGGGGCTTTACACCACCGATGTTAATGAAATCAAAAACAGAGTTGAAAAAGCCGGCATGACCGGAATTTACAATCAAAAAGTAGTGTAGTGACACAGTTCTTGCAAAAGGGCCGAAAAGGGCAGCTTCAGCTGCCATTTTCCAGTTATTGGTTGCTGGTTATTCCTTCAAATTTCGAAATTCGCACTTCGAACTTCGAGAAGGAAAGGACGTGAAGCAGTGGGGACTGTTTTACTAAGGGTCATGGACGGCCTGGATGTAGAAACCTTTCTCGTGTGCGGTAGTGAGGAAGAGGGACGGGGCCTGATCATGGAACTGATGAAAGACCTGGGTTTCCGTGATGTAGATGTCGTCTTCATTGAGTATATGGGGCCTGGGGTACGGGTGCAGGCCCGGGCTTACCTGCACCGGGCGGGAGGCCGCTACGGCTGGTTGTTGGGTGAAGGAGGTGAAACGGAGCATGAGTTCCGCAAAGGATAAGAAAAAGGTGTTACTGGCTCCTCTTGATCCGGTCCATAACATCAGTCTTAAAATGATTCGCAGATCTATCCAAGACGCTGGCCATGACGCGGTCCTGCTTCCGCCGGATTTACCTGTAGAAGAAGTAATCCGGACCATTATAGAAGAAAAGGCAGATACCATTCTCCTAAGTCGTACTCTAGGGTACGGGGTAGCAGAACTGCTGGCCAAGTTTGTCGATCTTTTGGATGCTGCGGGTCTTAGGGAAAGAGTCAAGGTTGGGATTGGAGGTATGGCCATTCGGCCCGAACTGGCTGCGGAGCTGGGTTTTGACGCCGGCTTCGGACCGGGAACCAGCGTGGAAGAAGCCCTGGCCTTTATCGAAGGCCGGGAGTATAACCCGGAAGCCAATTTGCTCAGGAAGGAAAAAGTTGATCTCCCAGAAGGGTACTCCTACGGTTTTAACCACCGGGGCATAGCTGTCCTCCTGGATCAGATTACTGAGCAGATTAAGGACTGGTGTAGTGATAAAACCTCACCGGGTGTGATCAGGGGAGAACTGAGGGACCAGTACTGGGATAAAGGCGACTGGCTTAAGGAAACAGGTAACCAAGATTTTTACACGCGCTATCCCCAATACTGCGACAATGTGGCCAATGACTATTACCTGGAAGGCACAATCCATCCTAAGACCTGCCTGTTGACCCCGGAAGAGAGCCAGGCTTATGATCGTTATGTACGGGAAACCAAAAAACGCATAGTCTTAAACAGGGTACAGCATACGCGAAAGCTGCCCATTGTCTTTAACCAGTATGGTACGGACTTTCCCATCCTGGATACAGGACACATCAAAGCAAGTGAGGCCTGGGGCGCCGACGGGGTGGTCCATTTGATCCATCCTGGGGGACCCGTACTGAGGGTTTCCTGGAGGGCTTCGTGACCCATTCCGAGGACGGGACCGTTATTACGCCGAGAACCTCTGGCGCATCAGCCAGGCCCGGGAGTATTCCACCCTCTGGCAGGTCCGGGCCCACCGCGGCCTGAATACGCCGGAGACAGTGGTCCTGGCCAGGAAACTGGGCGCTGACCTAACCAAAATTAACATCGCCTACGGCTGCCTGGGAGCGGGTACAGATCCGGCCCGTATGACCATTGACGGCTATCATGCCATTAAGTATGCGATAAAATACAAGCTGCCCTTTGACATTGTTACCAACGAAGAGCTGGCCGGGGTTCCTTCTTACAGGGCCTTCAGCGGGATGATGATTGTAGCTGCCCTGGCCATAAAACTGGGTACAGGCCCATTCTCCAGCCTCTATTCTGTTTCTGCCCCGAGTGTATTTCCATGGAGGACAACTATATCGAATTGTAGATTATATATAGGGCTATAACTCGGGTTCGACAGTTTTTCTCGTATTTAGGCATTTATCCGAAATAAGAATCCTTGAAATATAAGGGTTTTACGAGTTATCCACAAGGCAAAAATTCAAAATCTCGTAGGCACACGTTTTTGTGGATAACTTTGTATACATGCTTATATTTATTGAGATAATATTGGTATTGTGGTAAAATGTAGGCATGTATATACGCACAACTACCCGAAAAAACAAAGATAATACTGTTACCAAATATGTCCAGCTCGCCCATAACATCCGTAATCCCAAGTCAGGCCAGCCACAAGCCAAGGTGCTTTATAATTTTGGCCGGATGGACGAATTGGATATGGATGTTCTCCGCCGGTTGGCAGCCAGCATTCACCGTTTCTTAGGTGATGAACCTCCCGTAAACAGTGAACCCTCTGCTCCACCTCTAAAGTTTAAGTCTAGCCGCCCCCTGGGTGGGGCCTGGTTTCTAGATCAGCTCTGGAAGAAAATTGGCATTGATACGGTCCTGATTAAACGGATGGATGATCGGCAGTTTCGTATCCCGGTTGAACGGGCTATTTTCGCGATGGTGGCTAATCGGGCGTTAGCTCCCTCCAGTAAACTGGCCCTTGAAGATTGGGTTCCTGGACAGGTGGTTATTCCTCAGTTAGATAACCTCGAGGTTCAGCACTGTTATCGGGCCATGGATTTTCTCCTGGAGTCTGAAGGAGCAATCCAGCGTGAAGTTTTCAATGCGGCAGCCGATCTGTTTAATCTGGAGGTTGACTTGCTGTTTTTTGATACCACCTCCACTTATTTTGAGATGGATGACTGGGAAGATGATCAGCTCCGCAGTTTAGGCCATTCTAAGGATCACCGTGCTGATTTACCCCAGATTGTGATTGGTCTGGCCGTAACCAGAAACGGCATTCCTATTCGCTGCTGGGTCTGGCCAGGTAACACTTCTGACATGACTGTAATCCCAGAGGTGAAGAAAGATCTAATCGACTGGAAACTAGGCCGTGTGGTCACGGTGGTTGACCGGGGTTTTTCCTCTGAAGAGAACCTGCGCATCCTACAGCAAGCTGGTGGTCACTACATTGCCGGAGAAAAAATGTTGACAGGTAAACCTACAGTAGAGGCAGCTTTAGCTCACCCCGGTCGCTTTAAGACGATTCGTGATAATCTGGAGGTTAAAGAAATCGTAATTGGCGATGGTGAAGCCCGGGTGCGTTATGTTTTGGTCCGTAACCCGGCAGAAGCTAAACGGGACGCGGCTACCCGCGAGAAACACCTGGAAAAATTGACCCAGGAACTGGCTAAATTAAAAGACCTGAACGGAGAGGCCCATACCAAGGCCCACTGCCGATTGTACAGCCACCAAGTCTACAAACGTTACCTAAAGATGGATAAGCGCGGTAACCTGAAAATTGATCGTCAGGCAGTAAAAGAAGCAGAGCGACTGGACGGTAAATATTTGATCCGTACCTCTGACGATTCCCTTTCTGCAGAAGACATTGCACTAGGATACAAACAGCTTATGGATGTTGAAGCCGCGTTCCGAACCCTGAAAACGACGTTAGACCTTCGTCCTGTCTACCACCGCAAGGATGAACGCATTAAAGCTCATGTCCTTCTCTGCTGGTTAGCCCTGTTGTTAGTCCGTCTGGCTGAAGTGGAAACTAAACAGACCTGGCGAACCCTGCGGATGGAGTTAGAAAAAATGCATCTGATTGAATACGAATCGGTAGACGGACGGGTATGGCAAAGGACTGAAACAACCGAGGAACAGGACGGTATTTTTTCAGCTCTCAAAATTGATGAACCCCCGAGAATATGGCACATTGCCCCTCGAATGACTAAAAAATTGTAGACATACGCGAAGTTATCCACAAGTGTTTCAAAGCCTTGACCCGCCTGGGATGGCGGCGATTTTTGTGCCTACACATTGTCGAAAGCGAGTTTCATGTAATCCTTTAAAGGTGGCATATTCTAGACAACCGTTTTAAAAAGAATTATTGATTAGTTCCTACCAATCGTTTAGATAAAGTTTCTCCTTTTTTACTTACTTTATCCAGGGGGGTATGAATGAGTTTACCTTGTAATTTGGCCATATAAACAATAGCTACAGTAAATAGTCCAATCAGGATAAATGCAGAAAGCAGTGTGGAGATCCCCAGTTTTGCAGCCAATAGATCTGGTAAGGTAATCTTGCCGTAAGAAAGAGGATCAACCAGATAAGGTTTAAGCACAGGGAACATAACAGCATATAATACTGCCCCCGCTAAACCTCCCATAATTGTTACCAATGCATCTATTTTACCAGAACCTAAACTAGCAATTGCGGTGCCGGGACAGTAGCCGGCAAGAGCCATTCCTATCCCCAAGATAGCCCCACCTAAGACATTACCTAAAACATAGGTAGGTTTAGGTATAAGCTTAACAATACCTACTGCACTTAGCGGATAAATGATAAGTGCCGTTGTTACTACTGAGGTCATGATGACCAGCAGCATAGTCAGATTCTTCAAAGAAAGGCCTCCGATAATACAGCCGTGGTCACATACCATGGCTTTGTATAAAATGTAACCCCAGATACTTCCCACTATTAGGGCGATGATTATTTCAATCATTATGATACCTCCTTAACTCAACTTCTGTCTTCTAAATAATAACCTCGCTGTAGGAAGGCCGGCTGCAAACATACCCAAACCAAACAATAAGCTGCTAACTGACAGTTGAGACCAACCGCTTAATACATGCCCTGAAGTACAGCCACCTGCTAGGCGTGCTCCGAAAATTAAGAGCACACCCCCGAAAAAGGCAAAAATATACCTCTTGGTCTTGTTAGGGCCAAAGCGTTGGAACCAAACAGGAGAAAATTCTTCTTTAACATGATTGTTACTTCTAAAGGCTAAGTGTGCCCCCAATAAAACACCAAAGAGTAGGGCAACTTCAAATGTCATTCCAAGAGGAGTCTGCTTAAAATAGGGATTTTGGGCCACGAAACTTGGTGTTACATAACGCAAGAGTCCTCCTATTACACTGACATATGCCGTTGATGCTCCCAACAATTTACCATAAAAAATTAATAAAGCCGCGTTTAAGATACCCATTAACATACCTGCTTTTAACCAATGCCAACCTTTTGACATAATAACACCTCCGTTTAATATACCCTCCCCGGGTATTCTGCTGTATTACCAATATACCTGATGGGGGTATATTAGTCAAGGAAAATTTTTTATGTAATATTTGACAATGGACACATTACTTTATATAAAAAATGAACTATCACTATTAAGCTATCGGAATTATATCCATTATTCCCACAACATCTATAAAAGAAAAAGAAAGGGGAGCTGGCTCCCCTCCTTGTTTAGAAGAATTTCTTTTCTTTCATATACTCCTGGACATGGTTTAAGGCTTCGCCGAAGCGCTGGAAATGTACTACTTCACGTTCTCTTAGGAAACGCAAAACATCAGTAACACACGGATCGTCGGAAAGGTTGATGAGCCAGTTATAGGTGGCCCGGGCCTTCTCCTCGGCAGCCATATCTTCCACCAGGTCAGCAATAGGATCACCCTTGGCCTGGATATAGGCAGCGGTCCAGGGGTTACCCGTAGCATCCACGTAGAAGAGGGCCCGGTCATGGTCAGCGTAATGCCCGGCCAGCCCGGCAGCCTTCAACTCTTCAACGCTGGCATCTTTGGTCAGCTTATAAACTATGGTTCCGACAATCTCCAGATGGGCCAATTCTTCAGTACCAATGTCGTTAAGTAAAGCCCGGGTGTGCTCTGTAGGCATGGAATAGCGCTGGTTCAAATAACGCAGGGAAGCACCCAATTCCCCATCCGGCCCCCCATACTGGGTAATAATCCATTTGGCCAGGCGGGGGTTTTTGCCCGATACTTTGACAGGATACTGTAATTTCTTTTCATAAATCCACATACTACTTCCTCCCTTCTACATTTCCCATGGCCAGGGAGTTTCGGCCCAGAGCCAGGTATTTCCCCTGTTGCGGGAATGGCCATAGCTAAGGATAGGTCCACATAATTCATCGTATCTTTCTCTTAGTTCCTTCAGTTCTTTCGCTGCACGATTATAATCTTCCAAGGCCCTTGTGTCATTGGGGTGGGTATCCAGGTAAAGATTCAGCTCCAGTGCCACAAACTCCATCTCCTGGATTCTCCTTAAGAGGTCCATGCACTCCTTCGTCATATCAACTGCCATAGGAAGCACCTCCCCGCAGGAATACTGAATGGCAGGGTTGAGGCCCTTCACACGGACCGTACTCACCCTGGGGCTGATACAGTTCGGGAAACAGGGTTCCCTTATCAAGAGCTTCGGCAGGACTGTAGACTACGTTGTAATACTGCCATGGTACATAGGCATGGGCCAATCTGAAGGGAGGCGGTGGATAAGGGGGTGGATAAGCATGGGGAGGATAGCTGGGATAGGTAGGTGGATAGGGCAAAGACATCTCAGGCGGAGAGGGTAAAACGGGGGAAGGATATTGGGGATATTGGGGATATTGAGGATATTGAGGATATTGGAGATATTGAGGATATGGGGAATAAGTAGGCGGACAGGGTAAAGGCGCCTCCGGTGGCGCTGGTAGAACCGACTCAGGCGGTGGGGGACAAGGTTTTGGAGGATAGGGCAGCGGTGCCTGAGGCGGAGGTGGATAAGGTTTGGCAGGAGCAGGACATCCCTCTGTATTTTCTACCTTGCCACCATTCTTCCTAGGAGGTTCAGGAGGCGAAGGTATGACTTTAAAGGTAAAGTTTCGCAAAAAAACCCCTCCTTTACGCGTTTATATTGTAGTTTATGCCTGGATTAACCCAGTTGTCCCTTGTAAACAAGCTTAAAAAACGAAAAAACAGAAGCCCTTGCGAGCTTCTATTCATAAATCTTTATGGTACTACAACTATCGCCGCCGAACTTGTGTTACCACCCGGTATCCACTGAGAAGCAGTAGCCCGTTCCTCGAGCTGGAGACCATCGATATAAAAGGCTGTATTGGCGGCATAATTATTTACAGTAACCTGTAATGACAAATTAGCTGTCCTTTGTGGGAGATTAAAGGTCACACTTCTTCTTTCCCATTCTCCTGAAGCGGTGAAAGTCAAGGAGCCTCCGGAAGGGTAAGTATTCCTGTCATTGTCATAAACCACGACTCGCAATGGGGTCCCCTGGGGGGCTTTGATATAAAAGGAAAAAGTGAAAGTTCCAGATATCTGACTGCCTTGATAAGGGATATTGACTCCCTGCCAGTTATTATATGTGTTTGTTATTACCTTAAGCGAGGCATTTCCCTGCCACTTCTCACTGGTATCTCTGGTGAGAACAGCGCCGGCATAGGTATTAAAACCATAGGGCGAGAATCCCGATGTATTTATTTCCACATTGCTTTGATTAAGGGTTAAGAAGTTGCGGGCTATTTGGGTCTCTTGATAACGGATGTCCTGCCAGGAACCATTATTTATCTTTAACTGGGCTTGGGTCAGATAATACTCCCCTGCTACAGGTGGTATCCAGTTACTTGCCGGTAAAACCAGGGTAACAGGATTGCTTTCATTATTTGCAGGTATCAATAGGTCCTGAGCAGCACTGGCAACAAACTGCCACTCTTCACTGCCTCCGGCTCTTTTAAGGGTAAAGCGATAAAGTACATTTCTTATACTAATATCACTGGCGGAAGAATTAGTAAGCTGGGGTCTTAAAAAAGTAACCTGCCCTGCTTTTGGGGTTTGGGGGTCCGGCTTAATGGAAAATGTCAGGTAACTGACATTAACGTTAGGATTGGCCGAATCATTATAGCTGTATTCCACAATTTTAAAGCCATCTACTTTAACATTCAGGTAATCACCTGCACTCAAACTAATCGGCTTTTTGTCGGGTGTAAAATAGGCGGTCCTCAAGACACCTCCTGTTTCAATGACAACCCAGGCATTAACTCCTATAGCATAGACAAAACGGACTGTCCCGGCAAACTGAACTGCTTCATCTGTTGGATCTATACGGGAAATTCTTTCTTTCAAAATTCTGTACAGTTCCAACCCTGTCACAGGTTTGTTGGGTTGAAAGAGCATCCTCCCATTTGGTAAGCACTCATAAGACATAAGCTCCTCTTCAATTACAAAGGCAACAGCTTTCCTGTACTCTTTGGGAATAGCCCATTTATCTACAACATTCTCTAAAATATCATTTGTCCTTTGAAACTTCTTAAAGTCGTCATGTCCCTCTGCCAGTAAATTGGCTACCTGGGCTCTGGTTAAATAACGTATCTGCTGGAGGTTACCCAGGCTTTGCTCAATTTTTTTGGCTATACCCGGTGGCAGCCGAAAATCTTTTTGCCATCCTTTATCCCAGTCTTTCCCATCAGCATAGGCTTTTTCCGGGGTGAAGGCCAAGCTGCCTAAAATCAAGGATAGCATGATACAAAAAATCAAAAATTTACTCTTCATACATATACCTCCTGCAAAAGTTTCAGTATATGTATACGATTTCCAGCAACATCTTTATGGGGGTTGTTTGTAAATTTTTGTAATTATAACAAAAGAGGCTCCTGCCTCTATGGACGATAACCATATTTAAGCAGGGCCTCCCGAACCTGGGGCTTATTTAGCAAAATTTCCAGATTGTTTTGTAAAACCTCTTTATCTTTAGGAGATAATTGTTCATAAATTTGTTTGGCTTTCTCAATATCGGCAGGAACCAGGAAGGATTTGACCTTCAGGGAGGATATAAACTCTTTAGCCTCAGGTGAGCTTAGATTTTTTTCTAAATTTTTTACTGCTTGGGTCACTTCCTGTAAAACACTTGTTTCCTCCACAACCATTTTTGTAACCTTGAGGGTGGATAGGGCAAAAACCGCCTGTAGTGTACGATTATCCATTTTTAAATAGGCCAGATCAAAAGGTAGTCCCTTGAGATTTAAAGCGATGGTATCTTTTTTAATCACCAGGAGCTGACCCTGATTTATTCTGTTTACGATATATAAGACCAGGGAAGGAGGAAGTGGCATCTTTCCCAGCTTAAACTGATCCAGTTGAAAGACAAAATTTTGCGTTCCCTCTTGATAAAAGGGCTTGAGGATAGCGGAAAGTCCTACTTTATAGTTATAAAGTTCTACATTCGCTTTGACATCCAGCACCCCGTTGCTTATCTTTAAGCCTATACCTTTAACCATGTCCTGCAGGTCTGTATCACTTTTAATTAGATTCTTAAGAATACCTTCACATTCATTATCAGTTAAAGTGATCTTAACCGGCTCCAAGGGGTTAGCCTTAAACTTGGCCCGTAAATCTTCCACCCTTTTCTGAATATTGGAAATTTTAAGCTGACTCTCCATATTTAATTCAGGATACCAGGATGAGGTGGCAATGGCAATCCCTAAATAAACAATAGAAAAGGTAACAAGGATGGTAAGTAATACAATGCCGCCTTTGAGTAACCGCATCAGAAGCACATCCCCCTTAATGTTATGATACGTGAACAAAGTCACCTTGGCCAGGGCAAAAAGCTATCCGCCACTGTTTTGTGTATTTTTTAAATATTCCACCTCTTGCCCCTTTTTCCTTTTTCTTTATCTAAAAAAACAAAACGCTACAGCCTGCAGCGTTTTTCTTGCCTGGGAATTAATTTAGGTTCCACGTAGGTGCTTTTGTCCAGTTATAGTATTTTGCTCAAAAAAGCCCTGGTCCTTTCATTTTTGGGGCGTGTAAAAATTTCTTCCGGTGTTCCTTCTTCAATAATACGTCCTTCATCCATAAAAAGAACCCGGTCTGCTACCTCACGGGCAAAACCCATTTCGTGGGTTACCACTACCATGGTCATGCCTTCTCTGGCCAGATCTTTCATAACTGCCAGAACTTCCCCTACCAATTCGGGATCCAAAGCTGAAGTCGGCTCATCAAAAAGCATAATCAGGGGTTCCATGGCTAAGGCCCGGGCGATAGCCACTCTCTGCTGCTGACCACCGGAAAGCTGGGAAGGACGGGAAGTAAGTTTATCCCCCAATCCCACCTTTTCCAAAAGGATTTTCCCTTTAGCCAGGGCTTCCGCTTTGGGAATTTTTTTTACAGTTACCGGACCTTCTATTACATTTTCCAGGGCACTCATGTGGGGAAAAAGGTTAAACCTCTGAAATACCATGCCGATTTGACTGCGCATACGAATAACATTGCGGGGGTCGGCGCCGAGCCGTTCTCCGTTTATCATAATTTCTCCCGCTTCCGGTTTTTCCAGGTAATTGAGGCAGCGAAGCAAGGTACTCTTACCAGAACCGCTGGGTCCGATGATTACTACAACTTCACCGGGAGCTACCTCTAAACTGACATCCTTTAGAACCTGTAAATTGCCAAAGGACTTGCTGAGATTTCTTACACTAATCATCGAAAAGCCTCCCCAAGACGCCTTATTCGGATAAGGCTAACATGTTCTCCACCTTATTGAACACCATGGTAAAGATAGTTGTCAAGGCAAGATAAAGGAGGGCAGCGGCAGCATAATTTTCCAGAGGTCTAAAATCGGCAGCGGCGCGAAGCTGAGCCTGTCTAAGTATCTCCGTCATAGCAATGGCTGAAACCAGAGCAGTATCTTTGGTAAGGGTGATAAACTCATTCCCCATAGGAGGAATTAAACGCCGGTAGGTCTGGGGAATAATTATCCGCCGCATGGCCTGGGCATAGGTCATCCCTAAGGAAAGGGCTGCTTCCATCTGGCCTTTGTCGATAGATAAAATACCCGCCCTGATAATTTCCGCAATGTAGGCACCGCCGCAGAGGCTCAACCCTAAAACGGCAGACTGAAAGGGGCTCAACTCTATGCCCACATCGGGAAGGGCATAGTAGATAAAGATTAGCTGGACTAAGAGAGGAATGCCGCGAAAAATCCAGGTATAAAATCTTCCTATATAGTTTAAGAAGGGGTTGTGGGCGATTTTGAACAGGGCTATGATTAGGCCAATGACAGTACCGAAGGTTATGCCCAGGAGAGAAAGCTCTACTGTGGTTAAGACTCCTTTTAACAGTAACGGCAGGGTTTGTACGATATACTCATAAGAACTCACAACTCATCCCCCTAATAGAAAGCTAGCTTCCGCCTGCTGGAGAGGGAGACGGAAGCTTTATTGTCATTCTTTTATACTTCTTAAACTAACTTAGATACCTTTCGTAATATCGAAACCTAACCATTTTTCAGAGATCTTAGTCAGTGTACCGTCTTTCTTCATTTCATCTATGGCTTTATTCAGAGCCTCGAGAAGTTCTTTATCCTCTTTCCGCACGGCAATACCGATCTTCTCATCTCCCATGATATCCCCTACTTGTTTGAAGGCTCCGGGCTTTTTGTCAAGGTAAGTCTTTACGGCGAAGGCATCAATTATTATAGCATCAATCCGGCCAATAGCCAAGTCATTAAAAGCCAGGGGAAACTCCTTGTACAGTTTCATTTGGTCATCTGCAAAGCCATTTTTCTTAGCATATTCATAGCCGGTACTACCGGACTGGGTTCCTAATTTACCCGGTTTAACGTCTTTAATCGTTTTAATCGTATTGTTACTAGCCTTTACAACCAATGCCTGACCTGCTTTACCATAAGGACCGGCAAAATTAACTTCGGCCAATCTCTTTTCCGTAATGTTCATGCCGGAAATAATTACATCAAACTTTTTGGCCTTTAAGGAAGCAACTACCGTGTCCCAGACAGTAGGCTGCCACACAATCTCTACGCCAATACGCTTACTAATTTCCTTGGCCATGTCTATATCAAAACCAATCAATTCGCCTTTTTCGTTTCTGAAACCCATGGGCGGATAGGCATCATCTAAGCCAGCCACAATCTTACCGGCTTTTTTGACCCTTTCCAGGCTGTTTTCAGCAGCAGGCTGGGGTGCTGGAGCAGGAGCAGGAGCGGGTTGAGGCTGGGCTTTGGGCTCTTCTTTCTTGCCGCAGCCTGTAAAAATAAGACTAAGACCAAGTAAAAGAATCAGGGTTACCAGCAGGGATTTCCTTAACATTTAGTTTGTCTCCTCTCACTTTAGTGTATTTTTTATAGCACAATTTTAGCATGTTAAAGCATTAAATTCAATTCCCATTTATTAATAACGAAATAGTTCGTTCCCTGGTAAGCATGCAAATCAACCATTCGTAAAAAAATAAATAACAGGAGGTGGTGTCAATGCTCTATAAACGAGACCGGGCCTGGCGAACGAAGAGCAGTTTACGGGAGAAACTAGCCCTATTAGCCATGGGCCGTCCAGTGGATGATGTCTTTGACCCCTTTGCCTCCGAAATAAAACAGATAAAAAAAGATTAGTTCCTATTTCGGCCTAAGGTTCTTGCCTTAGGTATTTTTTTGCCATACTATGTCGTAAAAAATTTCCTGGTATAAAATTACTGGATCTTGCAATCGACAACCTATAAATGTTATAATAAGTTGTAAGTTTTAATAAAGGAGGTATCGCCCATGGCAATGAATATACAGGAAGTCTTAGCGCAATCACTACCCATTGACAATAAAGCCCAATGGAACGACTGGCGCTGGCACATGAAGAATCGCATAACCAATGCTAAAGAATTGCAAAACTACATAGACCTGACACCAGAAGAGGTAAAAGGTATCTCGGCCTGCCTAAAACAGTTCCGTATGGCCATTACCCCATACTATGCCTCCTTAATGGACTCAACCGATCCTAATTGTCCCATCAGAAAGCAGGCTATTCCTTCTGTACAGGAGTTAGTTTCCTATAAATGTGATATGGATGACCCCCTTGATGAGGAAAAGGATTCTCCTGTCCCCGGTTTAACCCATCGTTATCCAGACCGGGTATTGCTCCTGGTGACAGACCAGTGTGCCATGTACTGCCGTCACTGCACACGCCGCCGTATGGCAGGACAAAAAGACAGGGCGCTTCCCCGTAAACAGGTAGAAATTGCCTTAGAATATATCCGGAAGACTCCGGTCATTCGGGATGTCATTATCTCCGGCGGTGATCCTTTCACTCTGCCCGACACGGAGATCGAATTCCTGTTAAAGGAGCTCCGTGCTATTCCCCATGTGGAAATCATCCGTATTGGTACACGTACTCCTGTGGTCCTGCCCCAACGCATCACAAAAGAATTGTGCCAGATGATTCAGAAATACCACCCTGTCTGGGTCAACACCCACTTTAATCATCCCAAAGAAATTACCCCAGAAGCTAAGGCTGCCTGTGAACGTATGGCCAACCACGGTATACCCATCGGAAACCAGAGCGTTCTTTTAAAAGGAGTAAACGATTGCCCCCATATCATGAAAGAATTAATGCGAAAACTTTTGAGAATACGTGTGCGACCCTACTATATCTATCAGTGCGACTTGTCACGCGGCATAGGCCACTTCAGAACTTCGGTAGGTAAAGGAATCCAGATCATCGAGAGTTTACGGGGTCATACCTCTGGCCTGGCTGTTCCCCATTATGTCATCGATGCGCCGGGGGGAGGAGGCAAAATACCCGTGAATCCTCAGTATCTCATCTCCCAGTCGGACCGCCAGGTCATCCTCAGGAACTTTGAAGGAAAACTCTTTACCTATGCCGAACCCGAAGAAAACAAAAGCAAATGTTCCTGCCCCACCTGTACCAGAGAAAGGGTGGAAAGTTGTGGTATAGCAGGTTTGCTGGACTACCAGAGTGAAGTAGTTTAAGAAATATCCCTCAATAAAATATAAAAGGGAGGACCACCGTAAGGACAGTGGTTCTCCTTTTTTGCTTCTTTTGCACCAGATATACACTTGACAATTTTTCCCAACCTTGAGCAGATCACGATTCACCGGCCACGTATTCAATGGCCTGGACCGCCAGCTTATCGCAGCGGTTATTATAAGGGTTATCGGCATGGCCTTTGACTTTCACCCACTCTATTTCATGGATTTTAGCAAGCTCTAAAAGTTCCTGCCAGAGGTCCTGGTTTTCCACAGCCTGCCGCTTTGCAGTTTGCCACCCGTTGGCCTGCCATTTGGCCAGCCAGCCGTTTTTAAAAGCATTCACCAGATAAGCACTATCACTGTATAAACGAACCTTGCAGGGATATTTCAAAGCTTTAAGAGCCTGAATGGCCGCCATGAGTTCCATGCGGTTATTGGTGGTCTGGGGCTCTTTCCCCTGTAGTTCCTTTTCCTTTCCCTCATAAAGAAGGATAGCTCCCCATCCTCCCGGTCCCGGATTGCCCGAACAGGCACCATCAGTATAAATTTGTACGAAAGGTTTTCTCTGCACTTTCTCCATCCTTCCTTTTCACTTTCTCCTGACTTACATGTTTTGTCCCTACAGGAAACAGTGTATAATGGTCTTATCTGCAGGAGGTGAAATTTTGTTTTGGAAATCGATATCGGCCTTAACTATTTCCGCAGTCCTCTTAACAGTCCTGGCCTTTACGGGAGCATCTTCTAAAGTGGAGCCTCCTGATCTGGTGAGCATCACTCCTGTGGGCGCTGCGGAAAAAGAGCCAGTCAAGCAGCCACCGCTGGAAGAGGATAAAAAGATTACCACCATTCCTATCCTCATGTATCATGTCATTGAAAATTATTCCGGTCCTTATGAACAACTTTATACCGCACCTGCAGTTTTACGCTGCCAAATAGCTTATCTTAAGGAACAGGGTTATACTGCTGTTACAGTACATGAAGCCCTCAATCACTGGCAAAAGGGAACTCCTTTACCTCCTAAACCCATCATCCTCACCTTTGATGATGGCTATCGCAGCGCCTATACCGAGGCCTTTCCTATCCTCAAGGAATTTAAATTTAAGGCCACTCTCTACTTACATACAGCTAAGATTAATACACCGGCAGGACTAACCCACGAAATGATTAAAGAAATGTCCCGGTATGGATTAGAGATAGGCTCCCACAGCCTGACCCATCCCGATTTAACAAAAATAAGTTCCGCCAGGCTGTGTAACGAAATTCTTCTCTCTAAAAAAGAACTGGAAAAAATAACAGGTAAAGAAGTAACAACTTTTTGCTATCCAGCCGGACGCGTAAACATGCGGGTTAAGGAAGAGGTGAGGAAAGCAGGCTACCTGGGGGCAGTAACCACCAAATACGGACCGGCTACTATCCAGGAAAATCCCTATAGTTTAAGCCGTATACGAATTAATAAAAGTGATTTGCTCCAGGGTTTTATAAAAAAAGTCAACCGCTACTAACATTTCATGAAGTAAGCCGACTCCATCCCGGTATAACCTGTATCCAAGTTTTACCGGGTTTAAATTTTACAGGCTGCCCTCTCTCGTCTAAAAAACGAATATTTCTTTCTACAGAAGATTTTTCCCAGGAACCCTTCATCATTTTCCCGGCAATAAAGTAACGGGCTTCCCCTTTACCAATCAATTTAATTTCCGATTCTACTTCTTCTTTGACTACTTCCCTGGTTGGGGCCACCATGGCAATCAGGTTATCGGCTACAATAGGGGCACCATCTTCCATCAGGTGGGGCTTCCCATTAATTTTCCTTGCATAACGTTCGCTATCATAAACCCAGGAAGCCTGATAGCTATATTTTCCTGCAGAATAATCGAAACTGATTTCCCGCTTATGGTCAATCCCTTCCCAGGTATTGTCCACCGGCAGAGCAGCCAGGGGAGCAAGCTTGTAACCTTTGGCCTGGGCCCCACTCAGCAATTTTTCTGTACTGGAATAAAGGTTATGGGGCATCTGTCGCTTGCTGTCCCGCCAAAAGTACCCAGCGGCGTTATATATTTCATCTAAATCTTTAACGCCAATCCTGGGAATAAGTGCTAAGGCATCGGCATTTCCCCCGGCATGAGCAAAGGGGGCATCATAGCCCCGGGCCAGCTGGGCAAAGTAGTAACGGGCACTGCGGATAGGCCCGATTTTCTCAGCAGTTTCGTGGTAAAAGACTGCAAAATACCTGGTGATGCCACCCTCCGCTAAAATCTCATAAACAATGTCGGCCCTGTCTAATCCGCTCTGGGGACGGGCTTTATAATAATTATCCACCATGACACATAAGGCTCCAGGCAACTGGGGTTTTTGTTGTGTCTGGGATGGTTGTTCAGGTTCCTTGACTTCTACAGGAGGCGGAGATGGGGGCGGCGGTGCTTCGCTATTACTGCTGCAGCCGGTTAGTACGGCTGTGGCTATAATCAAGGTAGCTATTAACTTCTGCATCAAGTTCCCCCCTAAATTAATTTGTACATGCTATATTAGCTATCATAGCCTTTTAATCCTCCTGGAATGCACCCTTTTTCTGTCTTTTTCGTAGTATGAAGCAAAGACATGAAAAGGAGGTGCTCCATGGACATCCAAGAGTTAAACTGGCTGAGGTCAAGCGCTCATAAATTTGATAAAGAACTACGCACAGAAGTACTTAGGCTTTATCGCTCAATATCTAAAATACCCTGTTTTTTACAAAAAATTTATACTTGGTACCAGAACAAATTCAAAAAAATCCCCGTTATCATCAAATTGGCCCCCCTGCGCGGGCAGGAAGCGCAAACCCAATTAGAATCCCTGCTTGCCAGCCACAGCAAACATATAGACCCACTGGAACTGATCGACAGCTATTCCGCCAAACTCTCTCTTAAGGCCATTAAAAAATTAGCAGGTAGTTCACTGGTTTCTAAGATCTACCTGGACCGGGAAGTACGGGCTCTCTTAGATGTGGCTGTCCCCACAGTGAAAGCAAACCAGCTTTGGAATCAGGGCTACACAGGAAAGGGGGTTACCATCGCCATACTGGACACGGGAATATATCCACATCCTGATTTTATCGAACCCGTAAACCGAATCATCCACTTTGTAGACCTGGTAAATAACAAAAACACTAAACCCTATGACGATAATGGTCACGGTACCCACTGTGCAGGGACAGCCGCCGGTAATGGCTATGCCT
Organism: uncultured Peptococcaceae bacterium; assembly: GCA_964637385.1. Classification (GTDB taxonomy): domain Bacteria; phylum Bacillota; class Peptococcia; order DRI-13; family DRI-13; genus Thermanaerosceptrum. The sequence goes on along the minus strand of CAZWTM010000023.1, from coordinate 15,589 downwards.
CGTCAGGGAAGTACCGGGGTCCAGCCTTCCAGGCCAACCTTATTGGTGTTAAGATCCTCAACAAGATGGGCTCTGGAAGGGCTTCCCAGGTAATTAAAGGTTTAGAATGGTGCCTCAGTAATAAAGAGAAATTTAATATAAGGATAGTCTCTCTCTCTTTGGGTTACAAGGCTACAGAATCATACCGGGAAGATCCTGTCTGCCAGGCTGTGGGCAAGCTTTGGGAGAACGGTATCGTCGTCTGTGCTGCAGCCGGGAATGACGGTCCGGAGGCAAAGACCATTAATTCGCCCGGAATCCATCAAGACATTATCACGGTGGGTGCCAGTGATGACGTGAACACTCCTCAATTATTTGACGATAAGGTAGCAGACTTCTCCAGCAGGGGCCCCACCATCGACGGGCTTACAAAACCAGATGTGCTGGCTCCTGGAACTAATATTGTCTCCGCCCGGGCCAGAGGCTCTTTCCTGGATAAGACAAGTAAAGATAATAATGTCGTAGACGACTGGTATATTACCCTTTCCGGCACTTCTATGGCTACACCGCTTTGTGCCGGTATCATCGCTCAGCTTTTAGAAGCTCAGACTTACTTAACACCAGAAGAGGTAAAACTAAGATTGAAAAGGAGCTGTTCTAGAGTCACTTCGGTTGATGCCAACACCCAGGGCGAGGGATTAGTCAATGCCGTTAAAGCCCTGGAACCGGAATCTGTCACAAAGGATCTGACGAGCTAAATAATGGGAAGAAAAAAACGCAGCTTGCGCTGCGTTTTTTTGTGCTTAAACTAAGCTCCGCTACTCGTTTGGTTCTCTACTGGGACTGTCCCTTCTTCAGTTTGCCCGGTAGAAGTATTATCCGTTGTCGTTCCTGCTTCACCGGTAGTGTTTGTGCTGTCAGTAGGTGTGGTAGTACCTTCCGCTGGGGTGCCGTTATCAGTTTGGTTGTTCGTACCGGTTGAGGTTGTCTCCTCTGTTTCTGTGTTTGTCCCCTCAGCAGGAGTGGTTGTAGCGCCGTCTGCAGGCGTGGCTGTTCCGTCACCGATACTGATATCACCCGTATTCTCGTCATAGTTTACTGGTTCACCCAAGGTCTGGGCAATAAATCGCAAGGGTACAAAGGTCCTGTTGTTGATAGTCTGGGCAGGAACGTCAATGGTTATAACCTCACCGTTCACAGTGGTTTCTCCGGTAGCCAGGTTTAATACGATCACCTTGTCACCCCGGGTGATGGTGACAGTTTTGGTTTCCCCGTTCCATTCCACCTGGGCGCCCAAACCGTTCATGACAGCTCTTACAGGAATAAGTGTTCGTCCTTCCTTAATCACGGGAGGAACATCAAACTTCAGGTTCATGCCTCTTACTTTAATGCGCTCTTCCAATTTCTTAGCCTGTCCTTTGTTTTTGGTCTCATTCCTTGTAGGTTTGGTAGGAACGGCAGGAGTGCCGGTGCTATCCTCCTCACTAAATGATGTAGTCATAGTAGTGGTTGCAGTAGTAGTTGTAGTGACAGCAGCCTTGCTCTTTTCCTTCGGTCCCGCCCATTCCGGTTTACCTTTGGCCAGGGCGCTGGTGGTCATGAGCCCTAAAGACAATACAGCAATCATTAGACTTGTTGACCATTTTTTCATCTTTTCCCCTCGAAAGGGAGACACCTCCTTGACTATTTTTTCTTACGTAAGAATATTTCGCCAGGCGGTGTCCTTTTTATGGGGGTAAGTCCTGAATTTTTATAAAATATTTTTTTACCTTAAACTATCGATTAAGGCGTATTTCTCACTGCTACCAGCATATGCACAGGAGCGTAATAATCCTTTGAGATTAATTCTCTCTTCTTTTCCTGGTTAAAAGTTACAATCCGGTAAGTCTCCACCAGGTAACCGTGCTGCCCTTTTTCAATGATTTTCCGTTCTTGCCCCTGTTGCATATCCCCATCAACGTAAACTTCTTTATAGGGAACAGTTTTAATGACTTTGGTTTCCATTTCTACTTTGCAGAAAGGTTTGTTAGAACCATAAAGGCTGATGGTCAACTGCAAACCCACCAGTCTGGTACGGATCAAAAGAAAACTGTCGGTATTATTAATAAACTTTAAATCCTTCGCACCATATACCACGGTAGCATCACGTCCCAGGGGCACATAGGCAATCCTGACAGAGTGGTTATGCCGCTCTTTAATCTCTAAACCGCTCAAAAGCAGGGTATTATAAAGGGTACTGGAGACCTGGCATACCCCTCCGCCCAGGCCAGGTTCAAAACGACCACCCACAATAACCTTGGCTTCACGGTAACCCCTTTCCTTAATACGGGGCCCCACTACCTCATTAAAAGAAACTTCCTGTCCCGGAGCGATGATCATTCCATCCAGCGCTTTGCTGGCAATCCTCACATTTTCGGTACGGTCAGGATTATTTACCAGGGTAGTAGTAAACTCTGCCCAGAGGTTTACAGGCAGCCTCCCCTTAATATACTGGGACGTAAGGGCAGGCATAATTTTCTTAAAGGGCAGCTCATAAACTTCCTGATAAAGACAGGGATTAGCCAGTTTAGTAATAAGCCGGGCCAAATCAAGTTCCCTGCCTACCTGTTCGGGTTTTATTTGCAGCTGACCTTGCTCATCCAAGTAAAGTTTAGCATCCTGAGCGGGTATATTTACCTTTTCTGCCAGTTTATGCAGTTGATAACTTAGATAAGCAGGATTCATACAGCGAACAATATCCTCTGGAGCCCCTTCGTCTATTTCTCGATCACGCATGAGGGCTAGTTCGGCCAGGGTGTATTCATATCGGTTAAGACCATCACTAAATACAATCTTTTTAGGAACACCAGTTCCTTCCCTTTCGGCAGCCAGGGCAATACACCCGCCTGCCCCCATATTTTTTAAGATGGCCAGCACATAAAGCATAACGAAAATAATGGCCACAATATTGTTTTTCATAAAGCCCATTAACTTTTGCAAGGGAATCAACAACCTTTCGCTCCCACCGTATAGCTATGACACCACTATACATACTATGGCAGAAGGTTATTTATGCCACTAATTCTTTAGAGCAAAAAAATAACCTGCCGGTCTGGCAGGTTCATGGGAAGGTTCTAAATGTTTTTATCTCTCTAAACTTTGCAATATCTCTGCAGCTAATCCCTCGATATGGGATTTTACCAGGCTAGCGGCCTTTTCGGGTTGTCTCTCTTCCAGGGCCCGTAAGATGCCCAGATGTTGAGCTGCCAGCTCAGGCAAACTCTTTTGAGATAGACGGGTTGAAAGAAAAATAAGATTACCAATCCTGACGATGGACCAAAGTTTTTCCAGCATAGAATTATCTGCTGCCTTTACCAGGGCCAGGTGAAAAGCGGTATCGTGCTCTACATAGGCCGCATGTTCTCCTTCCTGGGCCAGGACAACCATTTTTTCCACCAGTTCCCGGAGTTCCCTGATTTGTTCTTCAGTCACGAGACGCGCAGCTTCCTGGGCTGCATAGCTTTCTAATAACTTACGACAGGCATAAGCATCTCTAAGCTCTTTCACCGATGTAGCCTTAACAAAAGCTCCCTGGAAGGGCCTGGTCTCTATTAAACCGATTTGTTCCAATTCTCTGATGGCTTCCCGTACGGGGGCCTGACTCACCTGCAATTCTTTAGCCACTCTGGTTTCCACGATTCTCTCACCGGGTTTCAACTGGCCAGTGACAATAGCGTCCAATAAAAACTTTTTAATATCCTGACGCAGAACCTTTCGTTCAATAGGATTTATATTGCCCTTTGAGAATATCTGCATAACTACACCTCAGATAAATGGATATAGTAATATAAAAATTATACCTCTTAATAAAAGTTAAGAAACAGGTTACTAATGCGAAAATGTACATAAACCTTTTCCAAATAGCAGGAATTTAAGGAAACATCTATAATATAGATAATCGATTATATATAAAATATTACGGGAAAGGGGGTGTCTGCGTCAATTAGTTTCTTACCACTTTTGCTTCCTCCATAAACTAAATAAAAGAAAGGTGGCCACCAAATGAACTGGACTCAAGTTTATGACCCTCTCAATAATATTTTTCTTTCCACTCTAGTAGCTCTTCTTCCCATTATTTATTTCTTTTGGGCCTTAGCTGTAAAGAAAATGAAGGGTTATATCGCCGGTTTGACAACAGTGGTTATGGCAGTACTGATCTCCATTTTTGCCTATGGAATGCCCGCCACCATGGCTGTAAATTCCACCATTTACGGCGCCCTGGTCGGACTCTGGCCCATCGGCTGGATTGTCATCAATGCCGTTTTTTTATACAAACTCACGGTAAAAACTGGTCAATTTGCAATAATCAGCCAGTCCATCACCTCCTTAACGGATGACCGCCGCTTACAGGCACTCTTAATCGGTTTTTCTTTTAGCGGCTTTATTGAAGGCGCAGCGGGTTTTGGCACCCCGGTGGCCATTTCTGCCGCCCTGCTGGTAGGCCTGGGCTTTAACCCCCTCTATGCCGCAGGTCTGTGTATGATTGCCAATACAGCCCCTGTTGCTTTTGGTGCTATCGGTATTCCCGTCATTACTGCCGCCAAGACTGCGGGTTTAGAGCCGTTAGCCATCAGTCAGACAGCGGGATTCCAATTGGGACTTCTGGCTTTGATCGTACCCTTCTGGGTTGTTCTGGCCATGTCAGGCCTGAAAGGCGTAAAAGAAACCCTTCCTGCCATTTTAGTTTCGGGGGGATCCTTCGGCCTCACCATGTGGGCTACAGCAAGTTTTATCGGCCCCGAACTGCCTGCCATTGCCGCTTCTCTGGTCTCCCTCTTGGCTTTGGCCCTCTTTCTTAAAGTATGGCACCCCTCCCATACTTTCCGTTTTGCCGATGAAGCGGCTGCCACCAGCGTAGGTACCTCTCCCAAATATACCAGCGGGCAGATTATAAAAGCCTGGTCTCCTTTTATCGTCCTCACTGGTTTCATTACCCTGTGGGGTATTCCTTCCTTCAAAGCAATCTTAAAAACTACTAATATCGCCTTCGAGTGGCCCGGTTTGCACAATCTGGTCCTGAAGGCTGCTCCCATCGTTACCAAGCCCAGCCCCTACGGAGCGGTATATACCTTTGACTGGCTGGCCGCAGCAGGCAGTGGTATTCTTCTGGCTGCTCTCGTTACCATGTTCCTGGTGGGTATGAGTTTCAAAACCTGGATTGCCACCTATATCGAGAATCTCAAAGAATTGAAATTCCCCCTGATCACCATCGCCTGTGTATTAGGCTTTGCCTATATCGCCAATTACTCCGGCATGAGTGCCACACTGGGCTTAGGCGCAGCCAAATCAGGTAAACTCTTCCCCTTCTTTGCCCCCATACTGGGCTGGCTGGGCGTATTCTTGACAGGGAGCGATACTTCTTCCTGTGCCCTCTTCGGTAACCTGCAAAAAATTTCGGCCACCCAGATAGGTGTCAACCCGGTTCTCACAGTGGCCGCCAATGCCACAGGTGGTGTGGCCGGCAAGATGATTTCTCCCCAATCCCTGGCTGTGGCTGCCGCTTCCACCGGTCTTGTGGGTAAAGAAGCCGACATTTTCCGCTATACGCTAAAACACAGCATCGGAATGGTTCTTCTCATCTCCCTTTTAACTTATCTCATGGCTTTTGTGATGTGAAGGTGAATAAAGAGGCTCCCCAAGTGAGGGGAGCCTTTTACAGTTTCTCCAAAACTGCTTTGACCTTACCTTCCATAGAAAGTTCCTTGTCCCGTCTTTCATCCAGGCGCAGAGAAGTGGAAACCCGCAGGGCCCCATTTTTAAAGGGAACCTCATGCATTTCCTGGACAAGACGTAAGATGTCGCTAACCTCTCCTTCTACGATGGTGCCCATAGGGGTCAACTGGTACTTGATCCTATCGTTTTTTGCCAGGATTTCCAGGCATTGTGCCACATAAGCACTTATGCTGGGGCTCCCTGTTCCCAGCGGAACCACCACGATTTCTGCCACAGCCATGTTTGCCGCCTCCTTAATGAAAATAGCCTTCATTTGTCATTCCGGACATTTTTAGATAATCCTGCGGAGATAATAGCCAGGTGCGTTTTAAATTAAAATTAAGCCCTCCCCAAGAGAGGAGGGTCTTCTAATTTACTTCACTACATCGTAACCCTGGTCTTCAATAACTGCAATGATCTGGGTAGGATCCACCTTATCCGGCCTATAGTTTACACTTACTGTTTTCAGCGTTAGATCCACTTCTACCTTTTCCACCCCTGCAATACTGGCAACAGCTTTTTCAAGTGCCATTTTGCAGTGATTACAGGTCATCCCCTGTACAGTAAAAACCTTGTTTTCCACAGGCGAATGGGCACAACAATTACACATGGCTTTGGCCTCCTCGACTTTTTCTTTCATTATATTCCTGTAAAGGCATACAGGAAAAGCAGGTTTTTTTATTTAAAGTATTAGTATCTTCTATACGGTTTTATTATCTTTCTCCCAGGACGTACTGGGCAATATTTACGGAATGGTCACCAATCCGCTCCAGGTTACTCAAGATATCCAAATAAATAGCCCCGGCATTGCCGTTACATACACCTTCATTTAAACGTGTAATATGGGCCCGACGAAACTCTTTCTCCATTTCGTCAATGTAGTCATCATTTTTTACTACTTTTTTGGCCAGTTCCAGATCATTTTTCTCCAGGCTTTCCAGGGCCCAAAGAAAAGTCTCCTGGGTTTTATCGATCATTTTCCGCATGTCAGCGATTGCCTCGATAGAAAACCTTATCCCATGGTCAATGCCGGCCTTGGTTAACTCTACGATGTTTTCTGTGTGATCTCCCACCCGTTCAATGTCATTGACAGCTTGAATATAAATATAGGCTTGATTAGATTCTTCCGTTGACATTTTTTTCTCGGAAATCTTCACAATGTATTCCGTAATTTTATTCTGCAAATCGTCAATAATCTCTTCCAGCTGCAGGGACTGCTTGGCCTCATTTTCTAAACCTGTAAAAAAATATGCTACAGCATGGGAGAAAGACTCTTTAGCCAGCGTACCCATGCGCAGTACCTCTCTCCCGGCCTGGGAAAGAGCTACAGAAGGGTTGCCAAGGAGACGGGGTTCCAGGTATTTGGGACCGAACTCCAGGGTTTTATCTTCACCCGGGATCAACTTGGTTACCAAAGTGGCCAATAAAGAAACAAAAGGCAAATGAATAATGGTATTGCTTACATTAAAGACACCATGGGTCTGGGCAATCTGCATCTTAATGTTTAAGGTTTCCCAGGTTCCTTCAAAACCTGGTATCAAGATGTAAATATAATCGGTAAACAGGCGAACGATTTCGGTAAAAACACCTGCCAAAAAGAGGGGCAGGAAGATGACCGTACCAATCACATTGAACATGAAATGGGTTAAGGCGGCACGCCGTGCCGTTACGGAGGTTCCGATGGCGGCAAGGAGGGCCGTAATCGTCGTCCCGATATTATCACCAAAAAGTATGGGTACCGCCTGGTGGTAGGTAACAGCCCCCTGATAGGCCAGTTCCTGGAGTATACCGATGGTGGCACTGCTGCTCTGCACAATTCCTGTAAAAACTGTTCCCACCAAAACACCCAGTATAGGCATATTCTCAATATTTACCATGGCGTTAATGAACATAGGCATTTGTCTTAAAGGTTTGAGTCCTTTACCCATAACCTCCATGCCATAAAATAAAAGAGCAAAACCAAATAATACTTGTCCAATGGTGTTTAATCTTTTATTTTTGGAAAAAAACAGGAGGATTACTCCCACTATCGCAATGGGCAGCGCATAGTCACCCAATTTAAAACCAATAAGATATGCAGTTACAGTGGTACCAATATTGGCCCCCATAATAATACCAATAGCCTGACGTAAAGAAAGAAGACCGGCATTGACCAGCCCCACAGTTAAAACCGTTGTTCCTGAGCTGCTCTGGATAAGGGCCGTTACCAATGTACCGATAAGTACTCCCCGCAATGGTGTCTTTGTTCCCTTTTCCAAAAAGGTGCGCATTTTATCCCCGGCCACCGACTGTAAACCATCGGACATATATTTGATACCGAAAAGGAAGAAGGCTAGTCCACCTAAAGAAAGAAAGAGTATTTCCTGGTAATTAAACTTCATGCTGTCATCTCCCCCAGTTTTCCTTTATCCTCGAATATTTTACTTGATTTAGCTTTTCTTTAATATGCTTTTAATGATGTCTTAACTGAGTTTTAACACTTATTTAACAAACTGTATACATCATACATTTACATACTTTTGTAAAAAAAAAAAGGGTCCACCACAAGGGGTGGACTACTTCGTTCTTAAGAACCTCCGGTTCCAGTTAACAGGAAGCTCAGCCGAAGCCGGTTCTGGGGAGTGATGAACTGCCGGCTTGAGAATTGCTGCTCATTACGCCTAACGGTTTATAAATACGCTGTATTTCGCCAGTGCCGCATTGGGGGCACTTCACATTTTTTCTTTCCTTGATGGAACAGGACACGCTGAATTGTTCTTGACAAGCTGGGCAGAAAAAATCGTAAAGGGCCATACTAACCACCTCCTTCATTATACCCCCTATGGGTATAATCTCACACATTCAGCTCTTTCGTCAAGAGATAGCCAAATTACTTAACCTCTCACCTCTTAAGCGCTATCGCATACCATAATATATCCTGAATATTTCCCAGAAGAGGTGAGAACATGCTGAGAGGCGGTATGTGGATTAAAATTAACCTGACCCAACGGCGGTTATATCTCTACCAAAGGGAAAGACTGTATAATTCCTACCCTATAGCCATCGGCAAACCAAGTAATCCTTCCCCTGTAGGAAAATGGACTATTGTCAATAAAGTAATCCTGGATGGCAAACAGGTCTACGGTACACGCTGGATGGGACTTAGTAAGCCCAATTACGGCATTCACGGCACCAATAACCCTTCTTCTATAGGAAAGGCCGTATCTCTGGGCTGCATTCGGATGTACAATCATGATATTGAAGCAATCTTCCCTCTCATTCCTATCGGAACAGAAGTAGAAATTATTTCCGGGGCCCAGGGCAGCGGCTATCCCTTACCTCCTTATAACCCTGCAAATACTCCGGCATCTAATGTTCAACAAGGGGGCGGAAAAACTTACACTATTCAAAAAGGTGATACCTTATGGGCCATCGCCAAAAAGCTGGGTATTTCCCTACAGGACCTGATAAAGGCCAATCCCGGTATTAATCCTGACATACTGTACCCCGGACAGGTAATCAATTTACCTTAGACAATCTCTTATTGAAAGTATCCCGCTCCCCGTGACCCGTGACCCGTAGGAAGACATTTTATTGCTATTTGTTTTTCCAGTGAAAAGAGGGCCGCCCTTAGCCCTCTTAAATAATCTTGTCTATTTTTGCCACTACTCGGGAAAAAAAGAATTATTTCGGAAATCGGGAAGCGGGTATCAGAAAGCAAAGCAGGAAAACCGTATTTACGGCACTACAATTATTTTCGGCTCTCCTGCCAGGACTCTGCCGATGACACGGGCTTCAGTAACACCTGATTCATGAAGCGCCTTTAAAAGTTCCTCTGCCCGATCTTCAGCTACAGACAGCAAAAGTCCCCCTGAAGTGATGGGATCAGCCAGGATATTTTTTTCAATGGCTTCCATTTCTGGGAAAAACTCTACCTTATCCTCCATATATTTCAGGTTGGCCCAGTTCCCACCGGCAATATATCCTTTGAGACCTAATTCTTTAGCACCCGGTAGGACCGGTACCGCATGTAGGTCAATCTCAATTTGTACCAGGCTTGCTTTAGCCATTTCCCAGGCATGCCCTAAAAGGCCAAAACCGGTAATATCTGTGCAAGCATTAATGCCCACCTTTTGACCGGCCCAGACAGCTTTGTCATTGAGTTTAGTCATAACATCAATGGCCGCTTTCTCTACTTCCGGGGGTACAGGGGATTGCAAAATTAAATTTCCTTCCCGGTCTTTTTTCTTACGCAGAGCAGAAGTAATTAAACCAACACCTAAAGGCTTGGTGAGAATCAGCATATCGCCTGGACGCGCACCGGCATTGGTCCAAATTTTAGTGGGATGGGCAACCCCCGTCACCGCCAAACCATATTTAGGTTCTGCATCCTGGATGCTGTGACCTCCCAAAAGTACGGCACCTGCTTCTTTGATTTTTTCCGCCCCTCCCCGTAAAATTGCGGCTAAAACAGAAAACGGCAAGGTATTCAGGGGAAAAGCGATAATATTTAAAGCTGTAATGGGAGTTCCCCCCATGGCATATATGTCACTCAAGGCATTAGCCGCCGCTATCTGCCCAAAGATATAAGGGTCATCCACTACAGGTGTAAAAAAATCCACTGTCTGGATCAAAGCCGTCTCTTCATTAATCTGGTAAACCCCCGCATCATCAGCGGTCTCTAACCCTACCAGGAGGCGTGGGTCTTTTATTTCAGCTTGTGGTAAATGGCACAGGACCTGTGCCAGGTCACCAGGACCGATTTTCGCTGCTCAGCCGCCTTTGGTAGAAAGTGCAGTCAAATAGATCTCCATACGGCACCTCCTTAAGACACAATTTCATAAATACTCCTGATCACCACTTCGTCGTCACCCGGTAAAAGGGTACGCATATCCAGGACATAGGTATCCCGTTCAATGTAACCAATAACGGGCACAGGCAGGTTACGCAGGGCTTTTTCCCCTTCTTCCAGGGTAAGGGTTTTAAATTTTATCCCTATCCCCCAGGAAGGAATCATATGGCCGGGCAAACTGCCTCCACCCATTTGGGCCTGAGTGGTTAAAGCCTGTACCTCTACTTTATCCTGGATGAAAGTGAGAGCCCGCATCATCTTTTCCGCCTTTTCCTTTAACTCCTCCAAAGGCGTGGCCAGCATGCGGTAGGTGGGAATATTGGCAATAGCTTCTTCCGGCCTTAAGTATTCCCTGAGAGTGGCTTCCAGGGCAGCCAGGGTAAATTTATCGACCCGGAGAGCCCGGGTTAGTTGATTGGCCTTCATAGCATTGATATACTCTTTCTTCCCCACAACAATTCCAGCCTGAGGGCCTCCCAAAAGCTTATCGCCACTGAAGGTTACAATATCCACGCCCTCGGCCACCACCTGGGACACCGGAGGTTCACCGGAGAACCCCCAGGCCGAAAGGTCTAAAAGGGAACCGCTTCCCAGGTCTTCCATCAGGGGAATCCCCTTGGCTTTTGCCAGCTTTTGCAGTTCCTGGCGGGGAACTGCTTTCGTAAAGCCTACCAAGCGATAATTACTGGTGTGCACCTTGAGGATCAGGGCAGTATGTTCATTAAGAGCCTTTTCGTAATCGTGAAGATGGGTGCGGTTAGTCGTACCTACTTCTACCAGAGTAGCCCCCCCCTGTTTTAATACCTCAGGAATGCGGAAAGATCCGCCTATTTCCACCAGTTCACCCCGGGAGACCACAACTTCCCTCCCTAAAGCCAAAGTATTCATGGCCAAAAGCACCGCCGCAGCATTATTATTAACGACCAAGGCGCTTTCGGCTCCCGTTAGATGAACCAGGAGTTCTTCCACATGGGCATACCGGCTTCCCCGTTTACCTTTTTCTATGTCATATTCCAAATTAGAATAACTGGCAGCTACTTTAGCCACGGCTTTTTGCGCATTCCTGGATAACACCGCCCTACCCAAATTGGTATGCAGGATGATTCCCGTAGCATTAATGACCCGCTTGAGATGGGGCATAGTGAAGGAGATCAGATATGACTCTATGTCCTTTAAAAGCAAACCCAGTGAAGGGGGCTCCATTTCTCCCGCCTGAGCGAGGATTCGCTGCCGCCATACCCCGATTATTTGGGAAGTTGCTTCCGCCACCAGGTCATGGCCGTAAGAGGCAACGAGTTCCTGTCCTTTTTCGGAAATTAATACCGTATTTACAGCAGGCAACTGCCTGAGCAATTCATTTAAGCACGAGCTGGACATGCTTTCCTCCTAAATCTATCCAGAAGATAACATCTCTATTGTAATTTTAATTGTTGATAAACACAAGTATGCTGTTCTTTTTCAAGTCTTGTTAAAACAAAATCCCCCTATTTGTTGGCGATTTTTTCCAGGGTATCCTGCCACATCTCGACTACCTTAAAGGCTGGCTTAATTTTTACTATTTTATGCTGGGGTTTTACTGTTTTTAGCTCTTTGGCTATATCTTCCTGGAGATAGGCAGTATTCTTACCACCATCCACAAAGCAGAGCGGGGGAAAGAGAACACACCACCAGTTAGCCCCTGCCCCTTCTCCGATCACCAGCCTGACAGCTTCATAACGTCCGGCGGGAAGGATAAAATTGCCATAATATTTAGTAGGAAAACTAAACTGCCCGTAGACAGCCTTTACATCATATGTACTACCGGCCTCACGCAGCACAGCTTCAGCTTCATGTTCCAATTGTGGGAGACTTTCTAAAAGAATCCCCCGAGACTCGGAAAGATTTTGCGAATGAGCAAATTTCTCCTGCATAGTCTTAATGATGTGATCTCTGACTTTATATTTAAGTACCTGGTCCTCCCGGCTGTCACTGTTTGCCAGGATATGCAGCCTGATTAAAGCTGGTACCGGTTCCTCAATGGTAAGAGAACTGATTAAGCAAAAAAGCATTAATAATACCAGTATCAGAAAAGTGAAACGCTGCCGCATCATTACCGCCTCCTTCAATCTCTACATTACCAGTATTAACGAGAAGAGGCGTTTTTAATCATCTTACCCATCTTACAATTCAAAATATCAGTAATTGTTTTCCGCTACCCACCCCGCTAACTGAATGTTTCCCCGTAATAAAGTACAGGGGGCCGCATTTACGGCCCCTTCATAATCAGTTCACGGTTTAAGGTTCACGTCATGTGGTTTAACCCATACCTGGCGGGCAGGGAATCTTAATGGTACGCCCGGCAAAGATAACGTTAGGGTTAGTTATCTGGGGATTTACAGCAAGGATGGCTTGAACGGTCACACCGAATTTTTTGGCAATGCTTGATAAGGTATCGCCCTTCTGAATCACATAGTCGAAGGTGGTTCCGGGAGGGCAGGGCGGCGTAGGAGGCGTTATAACATCCTTAACAGCAGTGACTACCGTAATTTCTTCGGTTTCGGTGACTTTAGCGCAAATCTCGAGCACGGCAGTCTGACGCCAGTGGGTGGTTGGTGTGGACGCGGCAGCTTCTACGTTTACGTATTCAATGCGGCCGGTGACATCAACCATATCGCCTTTCTCAGCACCTTCTACATGGACGAATTCCGTAAAGGGCTCATCGACGGAAAGCTCGCGGAGCTGGTCATCCACGGCCGAGACATAATAAACTTGCTTGTGTAAAGTACCTTTCACGATGACTTTATCAGGAATAGCTTCTCCCTGTAAATCCCTGAGGCGTGCATCGACCCTGGCTGCTTTGCGGGCAGGCGTAGGTGTAATGATATCGGCCAGGATGTTTACCTGACGGCAACCCTCACCGATTATCCGTTCCACCTTAATTCTGCGGGTTTCTACTTCCGTACCGGCCACCGCCGTTACAATATTGATGGTTACTCTATCAATAACCTTAGCGCAAACCTCGAGAACGATGGTTTCTTTGACAAACTTCTCATGATTCCTGGTCACCAGTTCACTATCAACAAATTCAATTCTGATGTCAGTGATTACTGTCTGTCCTTCCTTGGCCCCTTCAATAGGTACAAAGACATTAAAGGGCACATCGGCAGAAGTTTCTTTCACTTCCCCGGAGGGTTCAATGACATAGAAGATTTGCTTATGAATGGTGCCTTTAACTACAACTTTATTAGGAATAACTTTCTTCTCAACATTTCTAATCTCGGCATCAATGCTTTTGATTTTTTTCGTACTTGGGGGTAGCGGAATAAAGCTGTCACTCACCGTAAACTGCTCGCATCCAGAGCCAATCACATTATCAATGGTAATGGTACGGAAGGTAGGTGTTACACCCTCCCCAGATACATTGGTGACAACATCAATTTCTACCATTTCAATAACTTTAGCTTTGATCTTAAGTATGCAAGTTTGCTGGAACACGCGGTGGCAATCCCGGTCACCTGCCATATCGACAGCTTCCACATCACAGTATTCAATTTCTACACTGACCCTTGCATCCATTCCAGGCCTGGCGCCCTCAACGTGGACAAATTCAGTGATTCTCTCATCAGGCACAGTATATTCCTGAACATCACCCGTAATACATTCGACATAAAAAATTTGCTTATGCAGTGTTGCCTCTACAATGATTTTGTCTTCAATAACCTTATGTTTTACATTCCTGATTCTAGCGTCAATACTCTCAATCTTTTTGGCCGGAACGGGCAAGTTGATATTTCTCACAACATTAACCTGGCGCATTGCCTCGCCCACAACACTTTCCACCTTTAATTTCCTGGTGGTCACATTAATTGCCATAGCCCACTAGTCCTCCTTTCATTCATATAGATTCAGTTAAGTATATGCAGCACAGGGAAATGTGTGCTTAAAATTATATATACTTACTGTTAGTTTATGGTATGAATTGCAAAGGAGGATTGTGTCTGGACACCTGAAAAGATCCCGAGGATACCGGAAGTAAAAAAAGGGAAGCTCACTTTTTTAAAGCTTCCCTGTATATATCCTTTATTTAGTTTTTACTGATAAAAAGCTGTGTGAACATCTTCCCATAGGGACCGCCTTTCATAATCCCGATCCCTACGTGGGTATAGTTGGGATTAAGAATATTCCGCCTGTGGCCGGGAGAATTCATAAGGGCTTCATGAGCCTTGTCTGCGGTCTGGTTTCCCGCCAGGTTTTCCCCGGCATATCCGAATTTGATGCCAAAATTCTTCATCATGGTGAAGGGGTCGCCATATGTAGGAGAGTTATGATCGAAATAGTTTTTAGCAATCATATCCTGGGACTTAAGCCGGGCTATTTTCACCAGCTCATTATCCATTTTAAGAGGCGCTACACCTGCAGCCACCCTTTCTTTGTTGATCAGTTCCAGCATCTTCATTTCCTCGACTGTAACATCAATTTCCCCATCAGGTTCTGTGGTATTCCCCGGTTGGGCGGGCCCTGCATTGCCTGTTTCCCCACTGCCTGCAGGGGTCCCAGGAGCTTGTGTTTCCTGGGGCTGCGAGGCGGAATTCTGATTAGAGTTGTCATTTTTCAGGGCTTTATTAATGTTCTCCGCCCACACTCTGGCCAAACCGTCCCCTGTGGAGTGGTTTACCTCCCAATCGGCTTGTGTAACAGTAATGAGGAGCTTCCCTTTAACAAGAATTACGGGAGAGCCGTTAATGTGACCTGTTACCACTGGGGCTTGTACCAAATCATGGCCCATGTTTTTAATACGCTGGAGAATAATAACCGCACGTTCTTGGGCCGTAAAGCCCTGATACATAGAACGGTACCGCAAAACTACGTCACCGTTAATCACCAGCTCATAAATCTCGGGATGCCCTTCCATAGCCTGCATACTTACGGAATATGTAATCGTCTGGGCCTGTACCGGTGCGGTGAAAACTGTGGTACTTACACCTAAAATGAATATACATAAAAGGAACCAGGTAACCAGTCTTGAAAATAAACGCATACAAAACCTCC
>CAZWTM010000022.1:5510-40288 GCA_964637385.1 uncultured Peptococcaceae bacterium | reverse complement strand
AGGGGGAATAAGGATGAGGAAACGGGTTTACTGGGTTTTACCCGGCATCCTAACAATTGCGTTGCTGGCTACAGGATACTGGGGGTATAGTGAGTATCAGGCCCGTCAGAATTTGCAGAACCGGGCCGAGAGTCTATATCAGAAATCTTTTCATGAATTGAGCTGGCATATTGATACCATTACAGGACAATTGGCCCAGGCTTTGATCAGCTCATCGAAGGAACAGGCTGTCCTGACCCTTGCGACCATTTGGCGACAGGTTTTCGCCGCCCAGGAAGACCTGGGGGCCTTACCCCTGGCTTTTGTTCCTTTGTCTAAAACGGAAAAATTTCTTTCCGACGCAGGTGATGTTTCTTATGCCCTTCTAAACCGTGCAGCCCAGGGACAAGAGGGCCTTTCGGAAAAAGAGCTTAAGACCGTGGAACAACTTTATAACCGGGCAAAAGTTTTAAGGGAAGAGCTGGCGAAAGTAGGTTCGCAAGTCCTGGATCGAGAATTGAGCTGGACCCAGGTGGAAGTTTCTGCGGTACAGGCTAATGGGGAACTGGCTGATAATACGATTATTGATGGTTTCCAGTTGATGGAGAAAAAAATGGAAGAATACCCGGAATTAAACCTGGATGAGGAGTTTGGCCGGGTAAGACCCGATGTGAAAAAGGTTAGAGGGAATCAGGATATCAGCGCGGCAGAGGCTCAAAATATTGCCCACAGGTGGTGGTTCCCCCCCGATGACAGGCATCAGGGCAGAATTAGCTATGAAGGTGTGGGGGATATTCCTACCTTTGGTATAGAATTTCCTCCCATGGAAAATGAAAATGTACCGGTCTATGTGGATGTCAGTAAGCTGGATGGCACAATTATCTGGGCCATGAAGCCTAAGACCATTGGAGATCTTTCCCTGGATTTAAAGAGCGGTGAAAGAAATGCCCAAAGTTTTTTACAGCGCCATGGTTTTAACGATATGATGCTGGTAGAAGTAGATCAGGGAGATGGTACGGGTATTTACACTTTTGTACCACGCCAGGGGGATGTCCTTTTATACCCGGACCAGGTCAAAGTACAGGTAGCCCTGGACAACGGAGAAATTATTGGTTATGAAGGGACGCCTTATTACATGTACCATAAAACACGGCAACTAGGATCGCCCCGCATTAGCGAAGCCCAGTTGAGGCAACAGATCAGTCCATATCTCAATGTGGAGTTAATCCGTCCTGCCTTAATTGCCGATACCTGGGGAAAAGAAATTCTTGCCTGGGAGGTACGAGGGTCCATAGATACGGAGAAGTTTGTAATTTTCTATAACGCCCTCACTGGCAGCGAGGAATCCATTGTCCGGATTACGCCGCCGCCTAAATTCGATTTTAATGTAGAAGGCTAAGCAAAAGCTCCGCTTCGGCGGGGCTTCTCAGTTATTTAGTTTGGTAGTAGAAGGACGCTTTCCGATACCCGAAGTATAAATATTATCTATGAAGCATTCCTATCACTGTCGGAATTCGGAAGTCGCCTGTTGCGTTGACATCATCCCCGCTGGGAACATATAATTGTGGTAATTAAAAAGGAGTCTAACTTGACAGAAGTTGGAGGAAGTATTAATCTAGAGTATGAATTGTTGGTAGACAATGTAAAACTCAGTGATAACAAGCTGAGCATAGGGTTAACGTATATTTAGTCAGTGCTCGCTGATTGTTGCTGGTTAATTTTAAAATCTATCAGAAGGGAATTTGGGAGAGAATGAGTATTGTTACTAAAGTGCGGGAAGAAATCCGTCTCCAGATAGAAAAAGCCCTGGAAAAAGCACGGGCTAAAGGTGCACTTACTTTTGAGTCCATACCGAATTTTGTCCTGGAGGTACCCAGGGAAAAGAATCACGGTGATTTTGCCACTAATGTTGCCATGCTCCTCGCCAAAGAAGCAAAACTCCCTCCCCGGCTAATTGCCGAACACCTTGTGGCTAATTTTGCCAGGGAAGCCACCTGGGTTGATAAAATAGAAATTGCAGGTCCTGGCTTCATCAACTTTTATTTAAACAATGGCTGGCTTTATGCTGTCCTGCCCAAAGTAATTAAGGAAGATGAAGCCTATGGCACTTCCACATACGGCAACAGGGAAAAAGTCCAGGTTGAATTTGTCAGTGCCAATCCCACAGGATTGCTGCATATGGGGAACGCCAGGGGAGCGGCCCTGGGGGATACTTTAAGCAATCTTTTGGAAGCAGCCGGCTTTGATGTAACCCGGGAGTTTTACATCAATGATGCGGGGAATCAGATAGAGAATTTCGGCAAATCCCTGGAGGCCCGTTATCTCCAGCTCATGGGTGAAGATGTACCTTTCCCGGAAGAAGGATACCACGGGGAAGATATCATCACCACAGTAAAGAATATCATTGCCGAGGTGGGCGATAAGTATCTTCATATAGATTCGGCCTTGCGCAGGGAGTTTCTCATTCAAAAAGCCCTGGAAGAAAAACTGGGCGCCATTCGTCGTGACCTTTCCCGTTTTGGGGTGGAATATGATGTATGGTTTAGCGAACAAACCCTTCATGACAGCGGGGCCATTGCCAAGACCGTTAAGGAACTGCAGGAAAAAGGCTATATCTATGAAAAAGAAGGAGCCCTCTGGTTTAAATCATCCCTTTTTGGTGACGAAAAAGACGAAGTAGTGGTCAGATCCAATGGGATTCCTACTTATTTTGCTGCAGATATCGCCTATCATAAGAATAAATTTGAGAGAGGCTTTCAAAAAGTTATTAACATCTGGGGTGCCGATCACCACGGCCATGTGGCCAGGATGAAAGGTGCCGTGAAGGCCGTAGGCTATGATCCCGATCGTCTCCATGTCATCCTTATGCAGCTCGTACGGCTTTTCCGGGGCGGGGAAATCGTACGGATGTCTAAAAGGAGTGGGCAATATGTTACCCTGGGGGAGTTAATGGATGAAGTTGGTAAAGATGCGGCCCGTTACTTCTTTGTCATGCGCAGCCCCGACAGTCACCTGGATTTTGATTTGGATTTAGCCAAAGCCGAATCCTCGGAAAACCCTGTTTATTATGTCCAGTACGCCCATGCTCGTATTAACAGTATTTTGAAAGCAAGCGGCGTTACCCTACCCCCTGTGGAGCGTGTAGACTTTACCTTGCTGAAAGAAGAAGCAGAACTTGAATTAATCCGTAAGATTGCCGACCTCCCCGAGGAAATAGTGGGTGCTGCAGTGAATATGGAACCTCACCGTATTGCCCGGTATGCCCATGATCTTGCTTCACTCTTTCACAGCTTTTATAATAGCTGCCGTGTACTGACGGAAGATGAAGAATTGCGTAAAGCCCGTCTGTGCCTGGTAGATGCTGCCCGTATCACCTTACGCAATGTCCTTCGTCTTTTAGGCTTAAGTGCCCCGGAAAGAATGTGAAACAAAAGTTACCAAAATTACTAACCTGTATGCAGGAAGAAAAGAAGGAAAACGAGAATAGTAGTCAGGGTGTTATTCTGGCTTTGTCTTGTTTCAGGAAGAGAAGGGGTGTGAGCAAATGGAAGAAGTTAAAAATAATAACCCTGGTCAATCCGAAGTTGATATCGCCTATCAAATATTAAAGGCAAACGGGCAGCCTAAAAATTTGCGGGAACTGATGCAAGAGATTTTTACCGTTAAAGGCTTACCTCTCGATGACCCACGGCTGATGGCAGCAGTTCATACCCAGATTAATCTTGACAATCGTTTTGCTTACATGGGCCAGGGTAATTGGGGATTAAGGGAGTGGACGCAGAGCAAAGTTGTGCGCCGTATTACTCCTTCTACACTGGCTACCCGTCCTGTTCCCGTACGCCGTCGCTCTTTGCAGGATGAAATGGAATATGAAGACGGAGAATATGATGATAAATATGATATCATGCCCGTGGACGATGAAGAGGATGAGTGGGAAGAATAGGGGCCGGACCCTTTCCGGCTCTTTTTCTGTTAGTTACTAGTTGCTAGTTCCTAGTTACTAGTAACTAGTAACTAGGAACTGGTAACTGCTAGCCGTAAATACTCCTGCGCAAAAAGGCTGTTGACTCTCTTTATGGGTAAGGATAGAATTTATAGGGTATGTTTAAATAACCCTTAACAAAATAATAATACTGTAGACGAGTGTTAAGGAGGGGAAGAAAGTGACGACGAAATATATATTTGTAACAGGTGGAGTTGTATCTTCCCTAGGGAAAGGCATAACAGCGGCCTCTTTGGGGCGTCTCTTAAAAAGCCGCGGGTTAAAAGTGGCTATCCAGAAATTTGATCCGTATATTAATGTGGACCCTGGTACCATGAGTCCTTATCAACACGGGGAAGTTTTTGTTACGGAAGATGGGGCAGAGACTGACCTGGATTTAGGGCATTATGAAAGATTCATTGATATAAATCTTAGCCGTGCATCTAATGTTACCACCGGTCAAATATACTGGTCTGTAATCTCTAAAGAAAGAAGAGGGGATTATCTGGGCGGTACAGTCCAGGTAATACCCCATATCACCAATGAAATTAAAGAAGCCATTCACAGGGTGGCTAAAGAAACCCATCCGGATGTGGTGATTACTGAAATCGGTGGTACCGTCGGTGATATAGAATCCCTACCTTTTCTGGAAGCCATTAGACAGATCAAAAGTGATGTGGGACGGGACAATGTGATGTATATTCATGTCACCCTTGTTCCTTTCCTCAAAGCTGCCGGCGAAGCCAAAACCAAGCCTACCCAGCACAGTGTTAAAGAACTGCGCAGTATAGGTATCCAGCCTGATGCTATTGTCTGCCGTTCGGAACGGCCCCTTTCCAAAGAAATGGAAGAAAAGCTGGCCCTTTTCTGTGATATTGACAAAGAGGCAGTTATCCAGGCAGTGGATGCTGAATCTATCTATGAAGTGCCCCTCATCCTGGAAAGTGAAGGGTTAGATGATATTGCCATCGAGCGTTTAGGCTTACAGTGTGGACAGGCTCAACTCGAGGAATGGAAAGAAATTGTCCGCAAGATTAAAAATCCCCGTGGCTGCGTTAACGTGGCCCTTGTAGGCAAATACGTAGAGCTGCCTGATGCTTATATGAGTGTCAGTGAATCCCTGCGCCATGCGGGAATATACCATAATGTCTCTGTGAAAATAGACCTGATTTATTCCGGTGATTTAGAAAATGGCAAAGGGCCTGAAGAAATTCTGAAAAATGCCGATTGTATTTTAGTGCCCGGTGGTTTTGGTGATAGAGGGATAGAAGGGAAAATCAAAGCCATTCAGTATGCCAGGGAAACCGGGAAGCCCTTTTTAGGGATTTGCTTAGGCATGCAACTGGCTGTAGTAGAAATAGCCCGTAATCTTGCGGGGCTTGATGCCAATAGCTCTGAATTTAATATGCAAACTCCTCACCCTGTTATCGATTTGCTGCCTGAGCAAAAAAACATCGAAAACTTAGGTGGCACCATGAGACTGGGGAGTTACCCTTGCGTTCTTACCCCCGGTACGAAAGCCTATGAGGCCTATGGCACAACGGAAATATCTGAGCGGCATCGTCATCGTTTCGAGTTTAACAACGATTACCGGGAGATTTTGGGTCGTCATGGATTAGTTTTTAGTGGTCTTTCTCCCGATGGACGCCTGGTGGAAATAGTGGAGTTAGCCGGTCACCCCTGGTTTGTGGCCTCCCAGTTCCATCCCGAATTCAAGTCCCGGCCCAATCGTCCCCATCCCCTTTTCCGCGACTTTATCGGCGCTGCCATTCTTAAGAAAAAGACGCAAGCTTAGCTTGCGTCTTTTTGCCAAATACTATCAATAGGGACTACCAACTATCAACTATCAACTATCAACTAACGAAGGAGGTTGCCATGTTACAGGCAAGATTAATTGGACCTGAGGAGAAAACATATTTTAATGATTTTGTGTCCCGGGCTCCCAAAGGGCATATTCTCCAATCCTACGAATGGGGGGAGATTAAAGGTCGGGGAGAATGGCAGCCTTTAAGACTGATTGTCGAGAATGAAAACAAAGAACCCCAGGCTGCCGTCAGTCTCCTGAAAAGGGTTATTCCGGGGCTCTCCAAGGCTTTTTTCTATGCCCCCAGGGGCCCTGTAGGGGATGTGCATAATCATGGGCTCATGGATTTTCTTTTTGCCGAAATAGGAAAACTGGCCCGGGAGCACCATGTCATTTTTCTTAAAATTGATCCGGATATTCCTAAAGAAGATAGGGATTTTTGGCAATATCTCCATTCCAGGGGCTTTAAAAGCAGTGAAAAGGGCCAGGGTTTTGAGGGGGTACAACCCAAATTTGTTTTTCGTTTAGATATTACCCCTGATGAAGAGACCCTTTTTAGCAATTTCCATCAGAAAACCCGCTATAATATCCGCCTTGCTCAGAAAAAGGGCGTAGAAATCAAGGAAGATTGCACCAAAGAAGATCTCCCCATATTTTATGAAATCCTTAAAGAAACCACGGAACGGGACAAGTTCCTGGTGCGTTCTTACAGTTACTTTGAGGATTTATGGGATTATTTGGTTCCTCCCGGTTATCTTAAACTTTTTATGGCTTACTATGAGGGAAAGCCGATAGCAGGTACTTTAGCCTTTTTGTTCGGTGATAAGGCCTGGTATATCTATGGGGCTTCTTCCAACAGCCACCGGAATGTTATGCCCAATTACCTCTTGCAGTGGACCATGATTAAATGGGCGAAAGCCAATAATTGTACGTTATACGATTTCCGAGGGGTTCCCGGTGATCTCAGTGAGGATAATCCCCTTTACGGGCTCTACAGGTTTAAGAAAGGGTTTAACGGGGTTTATACGGAATTCGTCGGGGAATATGATCTGGTTTATTCACCCTTTTATTACTGGCTTTGGACGACCCTGGAACCCATCTATCAAAAGAACATTAGACGCCTGATTAAACTGAAGAAAAAGCTAAGGGGAAAGAGGTAGGTTTTTATGGATAGTTCCAACCTTGGTGCCCGGTGGATTGAGGTTGATCTGGATGCCATCAAATATAACTACAGGCAAATCCGGGAACTCATACCCCGGCCGGTGAAAATGTTGGGGGTAGTCAAAGGGGACGCCTACGGACACGGAGCTGTAGAAGTAGCCCGGGTTCTGGAAGAGATGGGTATAGATATGCTGGGTGTGACTACAGTAAACGAAGGCAAAAGCTTGCGTGAAGCCGGGATAAGTACACCTATCCTGGTTTTTGGGCCTTTTCTTAAAGAAGATGTCAGTGCCATTATTGATTATTCTCTAACGGCTACGGTAGCTGGCAGGGAAGTCTTAGAGTGGCTGGAGGAGGGCCTGGCCAAAGCAGGGGGGACTGTCAAAATCCATTTAAAAGTGGAAACAGGCATGGGAAGGACAGGGGTGTGGCCCCAGGATGTGCTGGAGGTAGTTTCTCGCATTGCCAAAGTTCCCAACTTTTATCTGGAAGGTATCTATTCCCATCTGGCTACGGCCATGTGGCAAAACAAAAGTTATGCGGAAGAGCAGTATAACATTTTTAGGAAGGTCCTGAATGATTTAGCAAGAGAAAATGTGAACATACCTATTAAACACCTGGCCAACAGTGCGGCAGTACTGGATCTTCCCCATATGCAGCTGGATATGGTGAGGGTAGGAACCCTTCTTTACGGGCAGTATCCCGCTCCTGAAATGGGAAAAAAGCTAAAATTAAAGGACCCCTGGTCATTAAAAGCAAAGGTGGTTTATCTGCGCACCCTTCCTGCCGGGCATAGTGTAGGGTATGGCCGTACATACAAGGCAAAAAGGGAAACAAAGGTGGCGGTGCTTCCCCTGGGTTTTGTGGATGGGCTCCAGATGGAACCTGTCCAAAAACCGGCCAGTATTTTAGAGCTGTTGAAAGGGATAGTAAAGCTTTTCCTTCACTACCTGGACCATCCCCTGGTGAGCCAGTCTATCACTTTTCCAGGGGGGCGTGGTCGTCTTATTGGCAAAGTGGGCATGCAGCTAAGTATGGTTGATGTGACAAACCTTGAGGAAATTGAAATAGGAACAGTTGCGACTGTCCCGGCCCGACGTACGGCCGTTAGTCCCGCCCTGCCTATTGTTTACCTGGAGGAGGGTATAGTACGGAGTGTTAGAACAATTGCCAGTAAAAAAGAGGAATTTTTGCAGTCGATGTTGTAATTATAAACTTTATTATAGCAAATACTGGCATTCTAGAATTTCACGTTGCCGGGAAGTGAATAGGGAAAGGACGGGTGTCTGTGGCAGCGAAAGTGCTGGTGGTCGATGATCAGGAGGGTATCCGGAAGTTACTTAAGGAAGTATTTGAGGAATTGGGTTACCAGGCGGAAGCGGTTGCTACGGGAGAAGAAGCTATACAAGCCGTTTCCGAAGGATCATTTAAATTGATTCTTATGGATATGAAGATGCCCGGCCTCAGCGGTTTTGAAACCGCAGAAAAATTAAAAGCTTTAAATGGTAGTCTGATGATAGTGTTAATGACCGGCTTCTATGACGACTTTCTCCTGCAGGAGATAAAGCGTTATGGTGTTGACGGTTTAATCAATAAACCCTTTAATTTGGAAGAAATCCAAAAAATCCTGGAGGAAACCTTTGCATAATGTAAGTTACTAGTTACTAGTGACAGGGGTGTTAGGGGACGTAGTCCCTCAAGCTTAGATAAGGAGGGTAACAGCGGAGCGTTATAGGGAACGCATGGGTTCCCTTTGAAAGAACAAAAGCACAACAATTAATTTAGTGCACGTACGTGCTTTTGTTCTTCGATGGCAGGATTTTTCTTGAAAATGGAGAATACATTCAGGGGAAAGGAGGTAATTAAAATGCTGGTTTCTACCCTGACCACACTGGCTTTGCGCTGTCCCAGCTGCGGCAAAATGGATTTTTATGCCATTTCCCGTTTCAATTTTAGCGGGAACGCCATCGTCAAAGTTCTCTGTGAATGTGGCACTCCATTAATCAGCATTGCGAAAAAGGGTAGAAACATGTATTGCCTTCAAATAGAGTGTGTCATGTGCGAAACCAGGCACCTTATCTCCCTCAAAGCCAGGGACTTATGGGACCAGACAGTGCGTACCATAACCTGTGAGGGAACAGGTGTAGAAATAGGCTTCATTGGAACAAAAGAATTAGTAATGAAAAGCGTAAAAAACTTAGACAGGTCCATACGTGAGATGGCCGAAGACCTTGGCTATGATAAATACTTTTTGAACGCTGACATCATGTTTCAGGCTTTAGAGCTGTTAAAGAACATGGCCGAGAAAGGGAGAATGTCCTGCAGCTGCGGGGGGGCGCAACTGGAGGTGGAGGTCTTCCCGGACAGGATTGAATTGTCCTGTGCTTCCTGTGATGCTGTAGGAATTGTTTTTGCCGAGACGGTAAAAGACCTGCAGTGGATACAAAACATGGAAAGGATCCAGCTTGAAGCCCACTCTTATCGTTACCTGGATGATAAACGTTTGAAAAAACGGCGTCGTATGAGAAAATAGTGTTTAAGGCTGGGCGATTTTGCTTATGATAATAAGCAAACACGAAAGCCTTTTTTCTTTGTGCAGTTCTTATTATTTTTTAGATGCTTTTAAAATATCTTTTTAATAAGGTTACTAGTAACTACCAACTGACAACTGACAACTAACAACTACCAACTAAATTTAAGGGAGGTCATCTATCATGCCCCTTGTAACGGTAAAAGAATTATTAGACAAGGCGGAAGCCGGCGGATATGCTGTGGGTGCCTTTAACTGCAATAATATGGAGATTGTCCAGGCCATTGTTGCGGCAGCTGAGGCTGAAAAAGCACCTGTGATTATCCAGGCCAGCCAGGGAGCCATCAAATATGCAGGATTGGACTATATTGTTGCCCTGGTGAATATTGCTGCTAAAAACAGTAAAGTTCCTGTGGCCCTGCATTTAGACCATGGTACCAGTTTTGAACAGGTTGTCAAATGCATCCGGGAAGGGTTCACTTCTGTAATGATTGACGGTTCCAAATATCCTTTAGAGGAGAACATTGCCCTCACGAAGAAAGTAGTAGAAATAGCGAAAGCCGTAGGTGTTTCTACCGAAGCCGAACTGGGTAAAATTGGCGGAACGGAAGATGACATTACCGTTTTGGATAAAGAAGCCATGATGACAGACCCTGAGGAAGCCAAATATTTTGTAGAGAAAACAGGGATCGATTCCTTGGCTGTTGCCATTGGTACAGCCCATGGCCAGTACAAGTTTGATCCTGAACTGGACTTTGACCGCCTGGCTAAAATCCGCAGTTTGGTAAACATTCCCATCGTCCTCCACGGTTCCTCGGGAGTGCCTGATAAGGATATTGAGAAAGCCATCTCTCTGGGTGTGCGCAAAGTGAATATTGACACCAATATCCGGGAAGCCTTTGTCAAAGGGGTACGGGATGCTATCAATAAAGATGCTAAAGAGATAGACCCCCGTAAGATTTTGGGTCCTGCCCGGGAAGCAATGGTCTCAATCGTACGGGAAAAAATTCGTATTTTCGGCTCCAGCGGCAAAGCGTAACCGGACTCACTGCCAACTACCATCTAACGTGAACCGTTAACCGTGAACAGTGAACCGTCTTCTGGACTAGTGACCAGAGCCCAGTGTCCGGCACCTGTGTAAGTGACCAGAGTCCAGTGTCCAGTGTCCGGTTAATTTACTGGTCACAGGTCACGGGTCACCGGTCACTGATTTCGGTCACCGGTCACTGGTTAGGTGAACCGTTAACTAACAACTAACAACTAAAAGCAGGGAGCGAAGAACATGCGTTTATTTCTAGACACTGCCAATATAGAGCAGATCAAAGAAGCAGTTGAATTGGGTGTGATTAGCGGGGTTACTACCAACCCCACTTTAGTGGCCAAAGAAGGAAAGGATTTCTTTACCCTAATCAAAGAAATTTCCAGTATAGTTCCCGGCCCCGTCAGTGCAGAGGTCATTGGCCTCACTGCTCCTGAAATGATTGCGGAAGCTAAAAAATTGGTCCAGTTAGGCAATAACATTGTTGTCAAAATTCCCATGATTAAAGAGGGCTTAAAAGCCGTAAGTGTCCTTTCCAGGGAGGGAATAAAGACCAATGTTACCCTGATTTTTTCAGCAAATCAGGCTCTTTTGGCGGCCCGTGCCGGTGCTACTTATGTAAGTCCTTTTGTAGGTCGGAATGACGAACTGGGGTTACACGGTATGGACCTGGTAGCAGATATTGTACAAATTTTTAAAGTCCACAATTTAACAACAGAAGTAATTGCTGCCGCTATGCGCAACCCTCTCCATACGGTGGAAGCGGCCAAAGCGGGTGCCCATATCGCTACTATTAATCATGCCATACTTATGCAGATGATAGAGCACCCCATGACCAAAATAGGTTTGGAGAGATTTTTAGCTGACTGGGAGAGTGTACAAAAAAAATAAAAGAAAAGAGACAGGAGGGGAGGGAGGAAAATGGCAACAGAGAGATTCGGTTCCATCATGGAACGGGAACTGGCCATGGAATTCGCCCGGGTTACGGAAGCGGCAGCTTTAGCCTCGGCACGGTGGTGGGGCCGGGGTGATAAAAATGCTGCCGATGAAGCCGCGGTTACGGCTATGCGGGCCATGTTTGATACGGTCAATGTTGATGGTATAGTGGTTATTGGCGAAGGGGAAATGGATGAAGCCCCTATGCTTTATATCGGGGAACGTGTAGGCACAGGAAAATCGGTACAGGTGGATATTGCTGTCGACCCCCTGGAAGGAACTAACCTGGTAGCCAAAGGTTTAACGGGAGCCATTGCCGTACTGGCTGCGGCCCCTCGTGGCTGCCTGCTTCACGCACCCGATATGTATATGGAGAAGATTGCTGTCGGGCCTGCGGCAGCAGGCAAAATACACCTTGATGCCAGTGTGACGGAAAATGTTAAGGCCGTAGCCGCCAGTTTAAATAAAGGTGTGGAAGATGTCACCGTAGTTATTCTCGATCGTCCCCGTCATGAGGCTATTATTCGCGAATTGCGCTCCATAGGAACCAGGATTAAACTTATTAGCGACGGGGATGTTTCCCCGGCCGTAGCGACTGCTATTCCCAATTCCGGTGTGGATATGGTTTTAGGCATTGGCGGGGCTCCCGAGGGAGTGTTAGCTGCTGCTGCTCTGCGCTGCCTGGGCGGAGAATTCCAGGGCAGGCTTTGGCCTGAAGATGAAAAAGACCGGGAAAGGGCTTATAAATTGGGAATCACGGACATCAAGAAAATCCTGACCATGGATGACCTGGTCAAAGGCGATGACGTTATTTTTGCGGCCACAGGCATAACAGATGGCGATATCCTAAGAGGGGTAAGGTATTATGGGAATATTGCTACCACCCACACCCTGGTGATGCGCGGTGCCACGGGGACAATCCGCTTTATCGAAGCCCAGCATCGTAGCGACAAAAAGCCCAAATATGTGAAGATATAACATATGTTCAACTATCCGCTATCCGCTTTCCGATATCCGAATTAAAATTAATGTGTATTATCATTGGAGTATTTGCTATTACTATCGGAGTCGGTGGTCGGCTATCGTAATCGGATGTCGGCGATCGGTAGTCAGACAGTCGTATAATGATTGGGTGAAAACTGTGCTCAAAAATGTCAATTTTTGCCGCTGGTTGAAATATAAATATGTTACCTTCATGCGTATCAAGGACCACCCCAAGAATATCGCCGTTGGTACAGCGTTGGGGATAGCTTTTGATGTGCTGCCTACTTTTGGTACCGGTGTTGTGATTGCCTATTTTCTGGCAGCTGTGATCAAGGTAAATCGTATTGCTGCCCTTATTAGTGCTGTCGTCTTTAAATTGGCTATACCCTTTTTTGTATTTATCAATATCAAAACAGGGCAATTGATAATGAAAAGTCCTGTCAAAGGACCTGCCCCGGAAATGGTAGAAAACTGGTATCACGGGATTAGCTGGGCTCATTTGGGGGCATCCTTTCTCGTGGGGAGTGCTATTAACGCCGTTGTCCTCGCGATCTTAACCTACTTTGTCACCTACCAGTTTATATTATGGAGGCGGAGCAGAGCAGTAAACCGTCAATAGTGACCAGTGATCGGCTGCGGATTTACGCTTACCCGAGAAAGTTTATCGCTGCCCGCCACCCGCTACCAGCTACCCGAAAATATATCGGGAATCGGAAAGCGTAGGTCACTAACAACTAACAACTATCAACTAACAACTGTTATCTTGCACATCTTCCCCTTCTATGCTAAAATATTTTATTGTATGAATGATTGAAAATAAGGGATCGGGCTTATTCGGAAAGAGGGTGAAATCGTGAAAGAAGGTATCCATCCAAAATATCATAAAACTACCGTAACTTGTGCTTGTGGTGAAACTTTTGAAACTGGTTCCACTAAGCAAAACCTGCGGGTTGAGGTTTGTTCCAAATGTCATCCGTTTTTTACCGGCAAACACCGTATTGTCTATGCTACAGGTAGAGTTGAGAGGTTTAAAACAAAGTACGGCCTCGAATAGTATCCAAATAGCAGAGCCTCGGCTCTGCTATCTTTATATTTTAGTTACTAGTTCCTAGTAATACAATTTACCAACTGCCAACTGTTAACTAACAACTGTCAACTAACAACTACCAACTAACTATGGAGGGGTGAGGAGTTTGTCGCGTTTTCCCTATGGCGGGCAGGCGGTCATTGAGGGTGTGATGATGCGTGGCCGTAAAAATCTTGCCATTGCTGTACGGCGGGCCCCCAACGATATAGTCCTGGAGACCCAAATGATCAGTTCCATTGCCGAACGCTATCCTTTTCTCAAGTGGCCTGTTTTACGGGGTTTTATTGCCTTGGTGGAGGCCATGGTTATTGGCGTGAGGGCTTTGACTTATTCTGCCAATCAAGTGGTGGAGGGTGAAGGACAGGGAGAATCTATCGGTCCCTGGGAAATGGCCCTTACAGTAGCCTTTGCTCTGGGTATGGGTATTGGACTCTTTTTCCTGTTGCCAGTAGGGTTAGCCCATCTCCTGGAAAGATACGTAACAAATGCCGCCTGGCAGAACCTGATAGAGGGAATCTTCCGGATTATCATTTTTTTAGCCTATGTTGTGGGGATTTCCTTTTTAAAGGACATCCAGCGAGTTTTTCAATACCATGGCGCCGAACACAAGGTGATTCACACTTATGAAGCCGGGGAAGCTTTGACTGTGGAGAACGCCAGGAAATTTTCTACACTTCACCCCCGCTGTGGTACCAGTTTTCTCCTGGTTGTGATGGTCGTCAGTATTCTGGTTTTTTCTCTATTAGGCAAGACTACTATTTGGATAAGACTTCTCTCCCGGATTGTTCTTTTGCCCGTGGTGGCCGGTCTTTCTTATGAGTTTATCAAAGCTGCAGGCAAACACCAGGATAACCCCATTATGCATATCTTGAGTTTGCCGGGAATGTGGCTGCAAAAATTAACCACCAGGGAACCGGACGTTGAACAGTTGGAAGTAGCTATTCTCGCCCTTAATAAGGTGCTGGAGACCGAAGAGGGAGTGGAATCCATCAACTACCAACTAACAACTACCAACTAACAACTACCAACTAACAACTACCAAACTAACAACTAACAAGTGGAGTGTGTGAGCAACAATGTTGGAAAAACTGGAACAACTGGAGGAACGTTACGAAGAACTGGGCCGGCTCTTAAGCGATCCTGAAGTGATCAGTGACCAGAGCCAATGGCAAAAACATGCCAAAGCTCATGCCGGTCTGACGGAAGTGGTTTCTACATTCCGTGAATATAAGGGCGTAGTGAAAAATATCGCCGACAATAAGGAACTGCTGGAAGATAAATTAGAACCTGATTTTCGTGAGCTGGTAGAGTCAGAATTAGAGGAACTCAAAGAAAAAAAAGAAAACCTGGAGAAACGGTTGAAGATTCTCCTTTTACCCAAAGATCCCAACGATGAAAAGAACGTTATTATGGAGATCCGCGGAGGAACTGGAGGAGAGGAAGCTGCCCTTTTTGCCGCTGATCTCTTAAAAATGTACAGCCGCTATGCCGAAAAACAGGGCTGGAAGACGGAGATGCTTTCGGCAAACTTAACGGATATCGGCGGGATTAAAGAAGCCATTATCATGATTGAAGGACGCGGTGCCTACAGTCGTTTAAAATTTGAAAGCGGCGTGCACCGGGTGCAGCGGGTGCCGGAAACAGAATCGGGTGGGCGCATTCATACTTCTGCCGCAACCGTTGCTGTTTTACCTGAAGCGGAAGAAGTGGATATCCAGATAAACCCCAATGATCTCAGAATTGATATCTTTTGTTCCAGCGGCCCCGGCGGGCAGTCTGTGAATACTACACAATCGGCAGTGCGTATCACTCATATCCCTACGGGGCTGGTGGTTTCCTGTCAGGATGAAAAGTCCCAGCATAAGAATAAGGAGAAGGCCCTGAAAGTCCTGAGGGCTCGTCTTTTGGAAAAAGCCCAGGAAGAACAAATGGGGGAAATGGCCAGTGCCAGGAAAACCATGGTGGGAAGTGGTGACCGCAGTGAGCGCATCCGCACCTATAATTTCCCGCAAGGAAGGGTTACCGATCATAGGATAAATCTTACTTCTTACCGTTTGGAGGATGTTCTCCAGGGTGAACTGGATGAATTTATTGATGCCCTGATCACATCGGACCAGGCGGAAAAATTAAAGAAGGTGGAATAATGCACAAAGAGAAAAAGCCGCAGACTGGTAGAGAGGCCCTCCAGTGGGCGGCTTCTTTTTTCAAAGCTAGGGCCATGGAAGAGAGACAAGCTCAGTTGGAAGCAAGGCTCCTTTTGGCCAAAGCCTGGGGCAAGGAAATGGTTTCTTTAGTCACCAGTCTCTCTGAAGATCTTCCCGGGGAAGCCTGGCGGAGGTTCGCCGGCTTTGTGGAACGCAGGGCGGCCCATGAGCCCCTCCAGTATATATTAGGTAAGCAAGAATTCATGTCTTTATCTTTTGTGGTTACCCCTGCCGTTTTAATACCCCGCGGCGATACGGAGGTGCTGGTGGAAGAAGCAATCCGGCTCCTGCAGGGGCGGGAAAACCCCAGGATTGTAGATTTGGGAACAGGCAGCGGTGCCATTGCCGTAAGTTTGGCGTACTACCTGCCGGGGGCAAAAATATGGGCGGTGGATATCTCCGCCGAAGCTTTGGTTGTGGCAAGACACAATGCCCTGTGGCATAAAGTGCATGAACGGATCTGTTTTTTGCAGGGTGATCTTTTTGCGCCCCTCCCATCCCAAATAAAGTATGATCTGATTGTTTCCAATCCCCCTTATATCGGCGAAGAAGAATATAACGAATTGCCTACCGATGTTAAAAAAGAGCCTGCCCTGGCCCTGTTGGGGGGAAAAGACGGCCTGGACTATTACCGTAGAATCGCTGTCCATGCCCCATTTTTTCTGGAGAGAGGGGGGGCATTGCTTTTGGAGATTGGCTGGCGGCAGGCAGAAATGGTTAGACGGTTCCTCCAGGACAATGGATATACGTCCATCCGGATCCTCCGGGACCGGGGAGACAGAGACAGAGTAGTTCTTGCAGAAAGAAGTTAATAAAAAACTAACATATTTTGTTTCCAGCCACATAAACCTTGAGTATTAAAATGCACGGATGAGGTAATTAGTCATGATGGAGCAATGTACAGGCGATCTTGTGGTTTATGCTGGTTTGGGGGCAATTTTTTTATTTGTCCTGGTGGCTCCTTTTGTTTCCAGGGGTGTAGAGAAGAACCTGGAGCCCTTTCTGTTTATCATGGGATTGGCTGCTGTCCTTTTAACGGGCGATTTAACCCTGGACTTATTAAGAACGGCCCTGGTAGAGCCGCTGCCCATTTCTCTGGCTGTACTGATTACAGGGTTTTTGTTTTACCTGGGTAAAGACTGGTTGACCAAGGCTACAAGTTGTGTCAGCCGGCAAATACCGCCAGCCGTATTGCATTTTCTTATTGTTGTGATACTGGGGCTTTCTGCCAGTATTATTACGGCTATTATCGCTTCGCTGGTCCTGGTGGAAGTGATCTTACTTCTGAATTTGGACCGGAAAAATCGGGTTGTGCTTAGCGTTCTGGCTTGTTTTGCCATAAGTTTGGGAGCAGTACTAACGCCTCTGGGTGAACCCCTTTCCGCTATTGCCAGTGCCAGACTCAAAGTAGATTTTTTTTACTTAATGCGTTTGCTGGGCTTATATCTTATTCCGGGAATTTTCTTCATAGCCTTTTTAGCAGCTCTTTGCGTGGGGGCTACCCGCAAACAGGGAGCCGCTTTTCAGAGAGCTGGGATGGATATAAAAGAGGTAATTCCCAGGGCATTTAGAGTTTATATCTTTATTATGGCCTTAATCTTTCTGGGTGAAGGTTTCCGTCCCCTAATTGACCGGTATGTAGTCCCCCAGGACAGCAGGATTCTGTACTGGATTAATATGATCTCTGCTGTTCTTGATAACGCCACTTTGGCTGCTGCCGAGTTAACCCCCTCGATGAACCGGCAGCAGGTCTCGGGATGTCTTATGGGGCTCTTATTAAGCGGTGGTATGCTTATTCCCGGCAACATACCCAACATTATTACGGCCAGCCGGCTGCAAATTGCCAGCAGTGAATGGGCCAGGGTGGGCATCCCCCTGGGGTTGGGCCTGATGATTTTTTATTACGTAATCTTATTCTGATTAATGCAAAACTTATTTTTACCCGCCCTAAATGTGGTACAATTGTATAATTATCAGAAAAGGGCAACTTAATAGTAATAATTAGGTTGTTGAATAATCCGGTATTAATATGTAAAATTAGTACATATTGAAATTGTGACAATAAATATGTTTTAATAAATATGTTTTAATGTAGTTTAGTCAGGAAACCTCTGAAAATCAATTTTAAAATACTAATAAAGATAAGAATCTCATAACAATTCATGTTAGAATAGAGGAAAAGAGAAAGGGGGAAGGGGGAAGGGGATTTCCAAAGAGATTATGCAGAGAGGGGTGAAGTGCCTGCTATTTGGAGATGGGTCTGCAAAAAGTTAGATAATAAAGAGAAAAAGAAGCATATTTTCCGGAGTATATAAGGGTAGATATTGTTGTGTGTTGTGGTGCAGGGAACCGCAATCTTATTTCAACATTTAATTCTTATTTATTCATTATTGTTTATTAGGTGGTATGCTAATGAATAAAAATGCAGACAAAAAAACAAAGATTAATGGCTCAGAGTTATTGCAGTTTATAGTTCTTACAATAACTCTTTTTGGCTTTTGGCTAATTCTTTCGGGTATGATGAAGACCAAGTTCCTTATCATAGGCTTTGGTACGTCCCTAGTTACGGCCTGGTTTACGCGGTCCTTGCTTCGCTTGCCTTCTGCAGCCGG
Source organism: uncultured Peptococcaceae bacterium (assembly GCA_964637385.1). Taxonomy (GTDB): domain Bacteria; phylum Bacillota; class Peptococcia; order DRI-13; family DRI-13; genus Thermanaerosceptrum. The sequence goes on along the minus strand of CAZWTM010000022.1, from coordinate 21,970 downwards.
GCAGAATGAGGCCTTTTTGGCTTTCCATTTTCCATATTTGAAGTACCTGACCTACTGGCTCTGGCTTTTAGGGGAAGTTGTCAAAGCCAATATTGACGTTGTCAAACTGGTGCTTGACCCCAAAATGCCGATTAATCCCCAAATTATAACTTTTAAGAAACCTATGGCCAACCCTATTGCTCATGTTACCCTGGCAAACTCCATTACCCTTACACCTGGCACGGTAACCATTGATCTTGAAGATGGAGTCTATTATGTCCATGCCATTACGGATGAAGCTGCCCGCTCTCTGGTCCCTGAAGAGGGAGAAGGGGATATGCCCAGGCGTGTTGCCTGCCTTTTCCATGAACAGGAGACTGTAGCGAGAGGGGGAGAAATGTCATGACTATAGACAACCTTTTTGTGGCTTTGGTGGTGGGACTGGTAATTCTGGTTATGCTCATGATGATCCGTGTTTTCCAGGGCCCTACTGTCTATGACCGCTTGAATGGTTTGGGGGTAATTGGCACCGATGCTATTCTTGTTTTAGTCCTGCTGGGTTTTTTGAGTGGACGGGCAGATATGTATGTCGATATTGCCATCTCCTATGCGATCCTTGGTTTTATAAGTTTGGTTGTTATTGCCAAATATCTTGAGGGGAAAGGAGACAGCGACGTATGAAAATACTTGCAGTTTTATTTTTATTAGCGGGCTTTTTCTTCACAGCCGTAGCTGCTATTGGCGTCCTTCGTTTCCCTGACTTTTATACACGTCTGCATGCCTCTGGAAAAGGGGATACTTTAGGGATTGCCCTATCCCTTATAGGTCTGGCTATTTACGAAGGGTTTTCCCTGGTTAGTCTCAAACTCATGTTCATTGTTATTTTCATTTTCCTGGCCAACCCCATTGGAACTCATGTCTTAGCAAGAGCCGCTTTCCGGTCAGGGGTTAAACCATGGACAAAAAAGGGGGAGTAGTACGTGAAGGAGTTGTCATTAATTGCTGTCCTTCTGGTGTTGATGGTGGTTACGGGGACCCTGGCCCTCTTTTTAAAAGATTTACTGGCGTCAATAATCCTGTTTAGTGCTTTTAGCTTTTTTGCTGTGCTGATATATCTTGCTCTGGGCGCTCCCGACGTTGCCTTTACTGAAGCTGTTGTTGGCGTGGTGTCCACCACTTTCTTTATTGCCGCCCTCAGGAGATTGAAAAGGGGGTGCTCAAGGTGACCAGGTTGTTGACTTTTCTGGCTATAGGCCTTATGAGCCTGATGCTGTTTATTACAACTAGTGGCCTACCTATGCTCTTTGATCCCAATTCTCCTGCGGCAACTCATGTTTCTCCCCGTTACATTGAAAAAAGCCGTGAGGAGACAGGCTCACCCAATTTTGTTACAGCTGTTTTAGCTGATTACAGGGGTTATGATACCCTGGGTGAAACTACCGTTATTTTCACTGCCGGCATTGCTGCTGTCTTATTGTTAAGGGCTGCCAGAAAGCATTCTGACTGCCTTCCGGGAGGGGATGAAGAATGAACAGGAAATTTGGCACTATTATACTGGATACAGCCTTTAGATATCTTGTTCCCTTCATTTTGGTTTTCGGGATGTATGTTTTAATGCATGGTGAATACAGTCCTGGCGGTGGCTTCCAGGCAGGAGCCCTCTTTGGCATTGCTGTGGTTTTAGGCCGCCTGATCCAGGGCGAGGAAGCCATGCTTAATATATCCGGTAACACGGCCATTATCCTGGCTGGAATTGGCACCTTTATATACGGTTTTATCGGTGTCTTAACCATGTTGTTCAACGGGAACTTTTTGGAGTATGGCGCATTTCCCCTCAATATGGCGGAGGCAGACAGGCATGCCCTGGGTATCCTTGGTATTGAAATCGGGGTTACCATCTGTGTAATGGCCACGATTATAGCAATTTTTGATGCGCTTACCAGAAGGGAAGAGTGGTAGTATGCAAGAACTGTTTTCCCAATATTTCATATACTGGCTGATTTTAATCCTTTTTATGATAGGGCCTTTCGGTATGATTTATAAAAAGAACCTGGTAAAAAAACTTATGGCCATGAATGTTATGCAGGTGGCAGTGATTATTTTTTTCCTGGTTCTTGGACAAAAAACCGGCGGAACATTACCTATTGAAATGCATGGTTTGGCAGGGGTAGAAAACTATATTAACCCGCTTCCTCACGCCCTGATGCTTACGGCCATAGTTGTAAGCCTCAGTACGACAGGTGTAGCCTTAGCCTTGTTGATCCTGATTCAACGGCGTTACGGGACCCTTGAGGAAGACGAAATGCTACGGAGGATGAATCAATGAGAGAACAGCTCCCTGCCTTAATAATCATTGTTCCGCTTTTGGCCGCTCTTGCTGCGCCTCTAATTGCGTATCTGTCTACTAGGTTATTACGGATAGTTATTATCGGCGCTATCCTTGTTTCTCATCTTAGCGCCTTAGGGACTTTACTACGGGTTTTGGCTGAAGGACCGTGGCACTATAGGTTCGGCGGCTGGCTGCCCCCCTGGGGGATAGAATACGTTATAGACCCCTTAAGTGGCAGCATGGCCGTTCTTATCTCCTTTATCAGCCTGGTTGTTGCTATCTATTCAGGCCCCTTCTTTAAAGCCGATACCTGGTTGAGAAAAGGGATATTTTATGCCCTTTATGCCTTGCTGACTACAGGCCTTCTGGGAATGGTGGTAACCGGGGACGTCTTTAACCTCTATGTCTTCCTGGAAATTTCCTCTCTGGCGGCTTATGCCTTAATTGCCTCAGGAGGTCATAAAGCTACTGTGGCCGCTTTCCGTTATCTTTTAATCGGAACGGTGGGAGCTTCTTTCTATCTCCTGGGTATTGGCTACCTTTATGCCATTACCGGATCACTTAATATGGCGGACCTGGTTCACAGGCTCCAGCCCTTAATGGATTCTCCCGCTGTCTTAACTGCTGTGGTCATGCTGGTAGTAGGGATGGGCATTAAAATGGCCCTTTTCCCTATGCACGGGTGGTTACCTGATGCCTACACGTATGCACCCCCACCTGCCACAGCCTTTATATCCGGGGTAATGACCAAGGTATCAGCCTATGTTCTTTTCCGCTTTTTCTTCTTTGTACTTGGCGCTATGAACGGTCCGGTTCCCGCTGCTCTTACCGTTGTTGGCTGGGCTGCGGCTGTCGGGATTATTATTGGCTCGGTCATGGCTATTGCCCAGACTGATTTTCGCAGGATGCTGGCCTACTCCAGTGTGGCTCAAATCGGTTACATTGCCCTGGGTTTAGCCATCGGCAATACATTCGCCCTAATTGGAGCCGTCCTGCATATCCTGAACCACGCTGTCATGAAGAGCTGTCTCTTCCTGGTAGCCGGAGGTGTTAAATGGAAAACAGGGGAGCATACCATCGAGAAATATGCTGAACTGAGCCGGAGGATGCCTTTGACCATGGGGGCCTTTCTTATTGCCGCCCTTTCCATGGTTGGACTTCCGCCTACTGCTGGCTTCTTTAGCAAGTGGTACCTGGTGCTGGGAGCCATGGAAGCATGGATGTGGCCGTATATCGTTGTCATCATCCTCAGCAGCCTCTTAAATGCGGTCTATTTCTTCCGTGTTATTGAACATGTATATATGAAAAAAGCTGAACCCAAGGCTACAGAAGAGAACGGGGGCGGCAGGGAACTGCCCGTTGCCATGCTGGTGCCCATTGTCCTTTTGGGTGTAGGCATTTTAGTCATCGGGGTATTGAATGAACCCATTGTTACACAAATTCTGCAATATGCACTTCCGGGGGGTGGGCGATAGATGGCCGTTGATTTTGTACTTGATTACCGGCCCCTGTGGGCGGTGCTGATTTCTATGGTAGCTGCCGGGTTAATATTGTTGAGTGGCCGGCATCCCAATCTTCGGGAATCCTGGACCATATTGGCGGCATTTGGTAAAGCAGCTATCGTTTACTCCATGCTGCCCACGGTTTTAGCGGGTACGGTACTGGAAACGACGCCCTTAAATATCGCTAAAGGGATCAGTTTACATCTCCGGGTTGATACCATGGGCATGCTTTTCGCTGCCCTGGCATCAGCCCTGTGGGTGGTTACTTCTTTCTATTCTATTGGTTATATGCGGGAGCTGGATGAAAAACACCAGACCGGTTATTTTGCCAGTTTTGCCGTGTGTCTCTCCGCTACCATGGGGATTGCTTTCGCAGCCAACTTGCTGACCTTCTTCGTATTCTACGAGATCCTGACTATAGCCACTTACCCTCTGGTTATTCATAAGCGTAACGAGGAGGCTATCAATTCAGGCCGTAAATACCTGGTCTATACTCTCGTTGCTGGTCAATTGTTACTGATAGGGATCATCTGGACCCAGCTCCTGGCAGGAAGCGGTGATTTCCAGGCCGGGGGTTTCCTGGCTGGCAAGGCTTCCGTGGGAGTCTTACAGACCATCTTTGTGCTAATGATCATAGGTACTGCCGTTAAAGCGGGCGTAATGCCCCTCCACGGCTGGCTTCCCGCAGCCATGGTGGCTCCCACGCCTGTCAGCGCCCTGCTCCATGCTGTGGCCGTTGTTAAGGCCGGCGCCTTTGGTATTCTCCGGGTCATCGGCTTTGTTTTCGGCCCCAAGTTGTTGGCTGAAATTGGTGTGGCCACGTTTCTGGCCTGGGTAGCAGCCTTTACCATTATTGTTTCTTCCCTCATTGCCCTGGCGCAGGATAACCTGAAAAGGCGGTTGGCTTTCTCAACTGTAGGCCAATTGTCTTATGTGGTCCTGGGAGCTTCTCTTTTGACTCCTTTGGGTTTCTTGGGCGGCATGTATCATATTATTGCCCATGCCTTTATGAAAATCACTCTCTTTTTCTGTGCCGGCGCTGTTTATGCCACTCACCACATTTCCAATGTCAGCGAAATGAGGGGAATAGGACGAAAAATGCCTTTTACCATGGGGGCCTTTGCTGTTGGCTCGCTGGGGATTGCGGGGCTGCCTTTCCTTGTAGGCTTTATCAGTAAGTGGAATATTGCCCTCGGCGCCCTGCAGGGCGGACAAGGAATATTTGTAGCGGTACTCATTGGCAGCGCCATGCTCAGCAGTGCCTATTTCCTTCCTATCGTTTATATGGCCTTCTTTAAGGAGCCTGAGGAAATGACTCACCATGGAGATCACCACGGGCAGCATGGAGAAGCCAACCTGGCCATGCTCATTCCCCTGGTAATCACGGCTGTCTTCTCGTTGATCCTGGGGGTTCTGCCCAATGCCGGCGGAAGTTTTTATGACCTGGCGGTTATGACGGCTAAAAGCATTGTGGGTGGCAATTTGATGGGAGGAGGGTGGTAATATGTCAACGAACAAGGTGCTGGTTATCAGTGGTGCCGTACTTGTATTATCCATCCTCATTGAAATGATCTTTGTTCACCATCACGTTTACTACTGGTGGCATGGTTTTATCGGTTTTGACATCATCTACGGTTTTCTGGGCTGTGTGGCTATAATTGTAGTTTCCAAATTCCTGGGTAAGGTCTTTATCCAGAAAGCAGAAGACTATTACGGCGGAGGTGAAGACAATGAATCTTGAATTTCATCCCGGTTTTATCCTGCTTTTGGGTGCCATTTCAGTAACTGTCCTGCCCCTCTTTTTCCGCCGTGTAGTCATGGTGCTGGCTCCCCTGCTGGCCATTGCGGCTGTCTTTGCCCTGCAGGCAGGCACAGTCTGGTCCTATCCCTTTATCAACGGCCTGGAACTGATCCTGTTAAAAGTTGATCGTCTTTCTTGGGTTTTTGCCCTGATTTTCAGCATCATGGCCCTGTTAGGCAATATCTATGCCCTCCATATCAAAAACAGGGGGGAAAGTGCCGCAGGTCTGGCTTATGCCGGCAGTTCCCTGGGCGTGGTGCTGGCCGGTGATTGGGTAACCCTGATCTTTTTCTGGGAGCTTATGGCTGTGACATCTACCCTTTTAATCTGGTACAGAAAGGCTCCTCAGGCCATCAGTGCCGGTTTCAGGTACATTCTGGTCCATTTCTTTGGCGGCAATCTCCTCCTGGCCGGGATCTTCCTCAAAGTCACCGGGGGAGAACCTTTGATTACGGTTCTGACGGGAACAAATGACCTGGCTTTTTGGCTGATTTTACTGGGCATTTCCATAAATGCGGCTATTCCCCCTCTTCATGCCTGGCTGACAGATGCCTATCCTGAGGGAACGGTCAGCGGAAGTGTTTTCCTCAGCTCATTTACTACCAAGGTTGCCGTGTATTGTCTGATCAGGGTTTTCCCCGGTACGGAACTTTTAATCTGGGCCGGCGTAATCATGGCTCTCTACGGTGTGGTTTATGCCGTACTGGAAAACGATATCAGGCGACTTCTGGCCTATCATATCATCAGCCAGGTAGGTTACATGGTGGCTGCCGTTGGCATGGGTACCGATCTGGCCCTGAATGGCGCTGTATCCCACGCTTTCAGCCATATTCTTTACAAATCCCTCCTCTTTATGGGAGCGGGAGCTGTAATTTATGCCACCGGGCGGCGTAAGCTCTCTGAACTGGGTGGCTTTTTCCGGGAAATGCCGGCTACGGTCATCCTTTATACCGTAGGTGCCTTTTCCATCTCAGGTGTACCCCTTTTCAACGGGTTTATCAGCAAATCCATGATTGTTTCCGCTGCTGCCTACAACCATATGCCTGCAGTAGAACTTCTCCTGTATTTGGCCAGCGTGGGTACCTTTTTACACACAGGTCTGAAACTCCCCTATTTCATGTTTTTCGGGCCTGACCGCGGCCTTAAGCCCGGAAAAATCCCCTTAAATATGCATGCAGCTATGATCGGCGGAGCCTTTCTCTGCACCATGTACGGAGTAGTCCCCTCCCTCCTATACCAGTACTTGCCCTTTGCTGCCACCTATGAGCCATATACCCTGGACCATGTGATTTCCGCTATGCAGCTTCTGGTAGCAACACTGGCTGCTTTCTGGTTATTCATTCCTAAACTCGGTGGTGAGCCCACCGTTTCCGTAGATACTGACTGGTTCTACCGGCGGCCCCTGTATTACCTGACAATTTCCCTGGTCAACTTTGTCTCTAGTGTACGGAACGGTTTCGGGGTATGGGGCAACAGGCTCCTTGAAGCAGTAGTGCCCTTTTTTAGAAATCCCCTGGTCCTGGTTCCCCAGACTGGGGAAAATGGTCCTCCGTCTCCTTTCTACCAGGAGGACAGGTACCGCTTCCCGGTGGGGATAACGGTCCTGATGAGTGTTATTGTTTTTGTCGTTGCCTTTTCATACATCTGGTTGACCTGAAGCTAAGGGAAAAGACGCAAGCCTGGCCTGCGTCTTTTCCTTATTTTGGCTGATGTGCTGCTCTGTCACCAATTCACTTTACATAAACAGTGCCATAGGGTGTGGAATAAAAATATGTGCTAAGTTTCTCCGGGTTTTGGCGCAGGGCCAATAAACCGTTGGCGAGAATGAGAAAGGCCAGCAGCACTGTGCCTACGGTAAGAGAAACGGCATTTTGTTTGTAAAACATAAACTACACCTCCAAACTTCAGGGATTAAAAAAGCAGGCATCCCCAGGGGGGAATGCCTGCAGGTAAAACAAAGGTTTTTCCTTTGTCTTTTGCCAGGCTAGATAAGGCTTTCCCCGTCATACGGGGGTAATGCCCTACCGTAGTATGCGGTATACACTTTTAAGAACAAAAAACAGGTATCAATCCTAATCTTTAATCAGGAATGCTACCTGCAGGATGCATAAGGCAACTAACCTTACTTATTGCAAGTATGGGGTCTGAGGTGTCTCTGACGGGTCTCAAACCTTAATCACTTATATTACCTTTGAGGCCATTATACTCCTAACTTTCTAACTTGTAAATAGTATAATAGCAAAAAATCTTTACATGCCTGGTAAAATAAGTGTTATACTATTTCTTAAAGTCGTGACAAAGAAGGTTGTAGACAATGAAAACTCTTATCTGGCAAGTAGATCCTTTCTTTATTCCGGACAGGATCATCAAAGATGCTGCCCAAATTATTAAGGAAGGGGGTCTGGTAGCCTTTCCCACGGAAACGGTCTACGGCCTGGGTGCCAACGGTCTAAGCCCAGAAGCAGTGGCTAGAATATTTCGCGCCAAAGGCCGCCCCTCGGACAATCCTTTAATCCTGCATATCGCAGATGTACATGCCGTCTATACTTTGGCTAAAGATATACCCCCTGCTGCTTTCCGGGTCATGGAGCGCTTTTGGCCCGGTCCCCTGACACTGGTCTTACCTAAACAAGATGTCATTCCCCGGGAGGTTACTGCAGGTTTGGATACTGTGGCCCTCAGGATGCCCAACCATCCTGTAGCCCTGGCTCTGATCCGGGAAGCCGGGGTTCCCCTGGCTGCTCCCAGCGCTAACCGCTCCGGCTTGCCCAGTCCTACCACGGCCCAGCACGTCTGGGATGACCTGGCAGGAAAGATTGAAGCCATTCTGGACAGTGGACCCACAGGTGTGGGTTTAGAATCTACAGTACTGGATCTTACGGAAGAAAGACCGGTGATTTTGCGGCCCGGCGGCGTAACAGCCGAGGATTTACGGGAGGTGCTGGGGGAGGTTTCAGTTGATCCCGGCCTCGCTGCCCCGGAAGCTGTCCCTAAAGCTCCAGGCATGAAATATACCCATTATTCACCCCAGGCGGAAGTGATCCTTGTCGAGGGAACTCCGGAAAATGTTTCGCGTAAAATTAGGGAACTTGTGGAACGCTACACTAGACAGGGTAAAAAAATAGGTCTCTTGTTGACGGATGAAACATGGCGGCTTTTAGGGAGCCTTCCTGTCACCTACGGGAAAAATATGGGTACCCGGTTGAACCTGGCAGGAATAGCCCGGATAATTTACGGCGAGCTCCGTTATTGCGACCAGGTGGGTGTGGATGTCATTTTCACAGAGACCTACAGCCAGGAAGGGCTGGGCAGTGCTTTGATGAACAGGCTCTTAAAATCTTCGGGCTATCATATCATAAATGCTTAATGTAAAGCCCCTATCTTGCATATGTATGTATAGTAAACGTAACCCGTGAACCGTGAACAGTAAATTTCCACTACCAACTAACAACTACCAACTAACAACTAACAACTACCAACTAACAACTAACAACTAAATCGGGGTGTCACATGAACTATTCAGCCGTACTCCTGGTTTCTATAGCTTTAGGGATTGATGCCTTTTCTGTGGCTATCGGCATTGGTCTGGCAGGCATAAGACGAAGGGAAATCTATCTGGTTTCGGGAGTCGTTTGTCTTTTCCATATTTTCATGCCCCTTTTGGGACTAACCTTAGGAACTTATTTGGGCAAGGTGGCGGGACCCGTTGCCTCTGTCATCGGTGCCATTGTGCTTATTACCATCGGGCTCAGTACCATCTGGGAAAATATCCGGGAAATGGGCTGGGGTAGCCGTGTGGTTCCTCCCGGTACGGGTAAAGTCAGTGACGTAATGAACATCGACAATCCTGTGAGCCTGGCTGTCATGGCTGCCAGCGTAAGTTTGGATGCCTTAACCGCCGGCTTTGGTTTGGGTACATTGCAGGTGGATTTAACCCTAACGGTAATCACCATGGGCCTGGTGGCCGGCATGATGACGGCAGCGGGTTTGGTCTTTGGCAAAGGCCTCAACAGGACCATTGGCGAAAGAGCCGAAATCCTGGGCGGCACCATTCTGGTACTGATCGGGCTTAAGTTCTTGTTCTGAAGTTGGCAGCAGGTTAGTTGATAGTTGATAGTTGGTGGTTGGTAGTGACAAAAAAACGTTTCCCGTTTCCCGTTGCCCGCTTTCCGATACCCGAATTAGCAGCATATCTTTGGGTAGCTGGTAGCTGGTAGCGGGCAGCGATTAACATAGTCGGTCTTCGGAAGTCGGATTACGGAAAGCGGAAATCAAGCCGCGTACTGCATTTCTTCTGGTGAGGTGGGTTTTGTGAATACAGTCAAAAAGGTGCTTTTCGTGTGTACCGGCAACACCTGCCGCAGCAGCATGGCTGAAGCTCTCGCCAGGTATTCCCTGCAGGAAAGAGGGGGAGTACTTTACCAAATACAATTTTTGTCAGCGGGAACAGGGGCAACCCCGGGAGATAGTGCTTCTCCCCAGGCCCGTTCTGTGCTGAGTGAATGGGGAATTGATTTGTCGTCCCATCGTACCAGGGAGGTTACAGAGGAATTAATTAATGACGCGGACCTGGTCCTGGTCATGGCGGCACGTCACAGGGACTATCTCCTCCAGCGCTTCCCAGAAGCCAAAGGGAAGGTGTACTTGCTGGCCGAATATGCCCTGGGAACTGAGAAAGACGTATCCGATCCTTTTGGACAACCCCGGGAAGCCTATTTGGCCTGTGCTAAGGAAATTAAAGGATATATAGATAAAGTCCTGGATAGGATACTGGGAGACAATACCATACAATAGCCACCAAGTATACTTGAGAAACAGGAAGGAATTTGTCTTTTTAAGGCGAAGTAAGAAGTTTAGTTGTTTTCTAAGGAAAGGGGACACACCTGCTGAAGTTTGGGTAGTGCCGAAAGACAGGAATGTCCCCAATAGGGGAGTGAGTCTTTTGAGAATAGCCATAGGTTCCGATCATGGAGGATATCAACTGAAAGAAGAAATAAAAAAAGCGCTCTTAGAAAAAAAATATCAGGTCGAAGACTTTGGTACCCACAGCACTGATTCCTGTGATTATCCCGATATAGCCCTGCCTGTGGCCCGGGCCGTGGCCGCAGGAGAATACGATAAAGGAATTCTTATCTGTGGTACGGGAATTGGTATTAGTATCGCTGCCAACAAAGTGCCGGGAATCCGGGCGGCTTTGTGTCATGATACTTTTTCCGCCAGGGCATCCCGGGAACATAACGATGCCAATATTTTGGCTTTAGGCGAACGGGTTATTGGCAGGGGTTTAGCCCTGGAAATTGTGGATGTATGGTTGGCTTCCGAATTTTCCGGAGGCAGGCACCAAAAACGGGTGGACAAGATTGCAGCTATTGAGAAGCGGTGTACTTGTTAGTTGGCAGTTGGCAGCAGGTTAGTTGATAGTTGATAGTTGGTAGTTGGTAGTGATTAAGAGAAAAATGCTCCCCGTTTCCCGACTCCCGCCTCGTCGGGCAGCGGGTATCGGATAGCGGGAAGCAGTTTAGTTAATAGTTGCCAGTTATTAGTTACTATTGGATTTAATTGGACTTCGGAATTCGGAATTCGGATGTCGGATAGCAAAAGTCTTCAACTGGACACTGGTCACTCGACACTGGATCTCGTCGCTAAAAGTCGGAAGTCGGTTATCGGAAAGCGAGTGTGAAATAATGGACTACGCCAAGCTTACACAGGATATAAGTACAGCCCTCAGGGAACTGCTAGAGGCGGCCCAGCTTAAAAAAGAACAGATTCTGGTGGTAGGCTGCAGCACCAGTGAAGTGGCAGGGAAAAAAATTGGGACAGCCTCCAGTCTGGAAATTGCGCAGGCTTTAATGGAAGGGATTTATCCCCTGGTCCGGGAAAAGGGGCTGTACCTGGCTGTCCAGTGCTGCGAGCATCTGAACAGGGCCCTGGTTGTGGAGGAGGCCTGTATGGAGAAATACGGCCTGGAACAAGTAACTGTTTACCCCGTGCAGGGAGCTGGAGGCAGTTTAGCCTATACGGCCATGAAGACATATGAAAAACCTGTAGTGGTGGAGAAGATTCAGGGGCATGCAGGTTTGGATATTGGCGATACCTTTATTGGGATGCATCTAAAACCCGTGGCAGTACCTTTCCGGGGTTCACTGAAGGCCATTGGAGAAGCCCATTTGACCATGGCCCGGACCCGGCCCAAACTTATTGGCGGGGAAAGGGCACGATATGTTAGTTGTTAGTTGTTAGTTGTTAGTTGGTAGTTGTTAGTGTGGAAGCCGTCAACTGGACACTGGACTCCGGTCACCAATAAATCTGATGTCGGATGCCGGTTTACAGTTCACGGTTGACCTTTTACTGTTCACATATATAAACAAGGGAGGATGTTCATGGATTATATTGAGAAATACGTATTGCCTGTAGACCCAGAGCTTGCTCAGTACATAGCTGGTGAAGAAAAACGCCAGCTGGACAAAATCGAACTTATTGCGTCCGAGAACTTTGTGAGCCGTGCTGTCATGGCCGCCCAGGGTTCGGTCCTAACCAATAAGTATGCCGAAGGTTATCCAGGAAAACGGTATTACGGGGGTTGTGAATGGGTAGACAAAGTGGAGGAGTTAGCCCGGGAAAGGGCTAAAGCCATTTTCGGTGCCGAGCATGCCAATGTTCAGCCCCATTCTGGCGCCCAGGCCAATACGGCCGTCTATTATGCCCTGGTTAATCCCGGTGATACCATACTGGGGATGAACTTAAGCCACGGCGGGCATTTGACCCACGGCAGTCCTGTGAATATCTCCGGCAAGTACTATAATTTTGTAGCCTATGGTGTGGATAAAGAGACTGAGAAAATTGACTATGACGAGGTACTGCGTATTGCCAAAGAAACCAGGCCCAAGCTGATCGTAGCCGGGGCCAGTGCTTATCCCCGTATTATCGATTTTGAAAGATTTGGTTTTATTGCCAAAGAAGTAGGGGCCCTTTTCATGGTAGATATGGCGCATATTGCCGGACTGGTAGCGGCAGGACTTCATCCCAACCCGGTTCCCCATGCCGATATCGTCACTACCACAACCCATAAAACCCTCAGGGGTCCCCGGGGCGGCATGATTCTCTGCAAGGCCCAGTACGCCCAGACCATTGATAAGGCTATTTTCCCGGGTATCCAGGGAGGTCCCCTGATGCATGTCATTGCAGCTAAGGCTGTTTCTTTTAAAGAGGCCATGGAACCCATGTTTAAGGCCTACCAGGAACAGATTCTAAAGAATGCTAAGGTGTTGGCTGATTCTCTTAAAGAGAAAGGCTTCCGCCTGGTTTCCGGCGGCACGGACAATCACCTGATGCTCCTGGATATGCGCAGTAAAGAGATGACGGGTAAAGAGGCCGAAGGTCTCCTGGATGAGGCTGGCGTAACCGTCAATAAGAATACAATTCCTTTCGATCCCCAGAGTCCCTTTGTGACCAGCGGTATCAGAATTGGTACCCCGGCAGTAACCACCAGGGGCATGAAAGAACCGGAAATGAAGACTATCGCCGAGATTATTGACCTGGTGATCACCTACCGGGGACAAGAGGATAAATTGGAGAAAGCCCGGAAGTTAGTTAAGGAACTAACGGGGGCTTTCCCGCTGGTGGCCCATGACGGGTTCTAACGAATACGGCTTCGCCTTCCGAATTCCGAATTCCGATTCAAATATGGAGTGGCTGTTGGAAAGCGGATATCGGATAATCGGATATCGTCCAAAAATGAAGAGGAGGCCCATGAAATGGGGAAAGTAGTTGTTATTGATCATCCCTTGATCCAGCACAAACTGACCTATATCCGGGATGAAAATACCGGATCCAAAGAATTCAGGGAACTGGTAGAAGAAGTATCCATGCTGATGGCCTATGAAGTGACCCGGGATTTCCCCCTCCAGGAAACGGAGATTAACACCCCCGTAGGCCCGGCCAAGACCAAGGTGATTGCCGGCCGTAAAGTAGGGTTGGTGCCCATTCTCCGGGCGGGGTTAGGTATGGTCAACGGCATGCTGAAACTGATTCCTGCCGCTAAAGTAGGGCATATCGGCCTCTATCGCGATCCTGAAACCTTAAAACCTGTGGAGTATTACTGCAAGCTGCCCACAGATTTACCTGAGCGTGATTTGATCGTCATTGACCCCATGCTGGCTACGGGAGGTTCTGCCGTAGCGGCTATCGGTTTTCTGAAGGACAGGGGAGCCAAGAGTATCAAGCTCGTCTGCCTGATTGCGGCCCCTGAAGGAATTAAGGCAGTACAGGCCGCCCATCCTGATGTGGATATCTTTGCCGGTGCTGTGGACAGCCACTTGAACGACCATGGGTATATCGTACCTGGTCTGGGAGACGCAGGTGACAGGCTCTTCGGCACCAAGTAAGGGGGACGAAAACAGATGCGCCCTTCTTGGGATGACTATTTTATGGAGATTACCCAGGTAGTGGCCTCCAGGTCTACCTGCCTGCGGCGCCGGGTGGGTGCGGTGATCGTAAAGGATAAACACATTTTGGCCAGCGGTTATAACGGTGCGCCCAGCGGCCTTGTCCACTGCAGTGAAATAGGGTGCCTGCGGGAGAAGTTAGGTATCCCTTCGGGGGAAAGGCATGAACTGTGCCGGGGGCTCCATGCCGAGCAGAATGCCATTATCCAGAGCGCTGTCCACGGTGTCAGTGTGGCGGGGGGCACGTTATATTCTACTACCCAGCCCTGTGTCCTTTGCAGTAAAATGCTGATCAATGCCCAAATTAAAAGGATTGTTTTCCAAGGGCCCTATCCTGATGAATTATCCTTATCCCTGCTCAAGGAAGCCGGTATAGAACTGTGTCCCTGGTCATAAGGAGTAGAGGAGTATGAAACAAAAAATCATTGCCTTACCCCGGCTCAATAAACTGGCTCCCACCATGGAGTCTACAGCCCTTAAACTTATGGAGGAAGCGGGAGAATTAGCCCAGGCCATCGGCAAGTTCAGAGGCTTAAATGGTGAGCCCTTAAAACATGAAGAAGCCCAGGTGATTGAGTGTATTACCAGGGAACTTTTGGACGTAGCCCAAACGGCGGTGTCCATGATGTTTGTCCTGGAGGAACAATATCAAGTAGATATCGAAAAAGCCGTGACTGAACACATCAAAAAACTGGAGCAGAAAGGCTACTTATCAATTTCACCGCAGGAGAAAGAAACATGTCACATACCCGCAAAGTGATTGCCATTTTTGGTACCAGGCCGGAGGCCATCAAAATGGCTCCCTTGGTTTTAGCCCTCAAAGAGGACCCTTATATTGAATGTAAAGTGGCCGTTACGGCCCAGCACCGGGAGATGCTGGACCAGGTTTTACACCTTTTCGGCCTGGAGCCTGACTATGACCTGGACATTATGAAGGCCGGACAGACCCTTTTTGATATTACCACCCGCGCTTTGCTGGGGCTGAAAGATGTTCTCCAGCAGGAAAAACCCCACATGGTCTTGGTCCACGGGGACACGACCACCACTTTCGTGGGAGCCCTGGCCGCTTTCTACCAGCAGATTCCCGTGGGGCATGTGGAGGCAGGATTGCGTTCCGGGCATAAATATTCCCCCTTTCCCGAAGAAATGAACAGGCGCCTCACCGGTACCCTGGCGGATATTCATTTTGCCCCTACCCAAAGGGCGGAGCAAAATTTGCTGCGGGAAGGCCACAACCCTGAACATATCTATGTAACAGGAAATACTGTTATCGATGCTCTCCTCAAGACGGTGCATCACGATTACCAGTTTACTGAACCGGCTTTAAAGGAACTGGATTTTGCCGGAAAGCGTATTATTGTTGTCACTACCCACCGCAGGGAGAACTTAGGTGAACCCATGCGCCAGATGTACCTGGCCATGCGTGACATCGTCCGGGAATTCCCCGATGTGATCCTTGTTTTCCCTGTTCATAAGAACCCGGCAGTGCGTAAAGTCGTTGAGGAGGTTCTGGGGGGCCTGGAAAGGGTAGTGCTCATTGAGCCCCTGGATTACGAGCCCTTTGCCAATCTGATGAACAAATCCTACCTGGTCTTAACGGATTCAGGAGGATTACAGGAAGAGGCTCCCTCCCTGGGTAAACCTGTCCTGGTATTAAGGGAAAATACCGAGCGGCCTGAGGCCGTGGAAGCCGGCACGGTTAAACTGGTGGGAACAAGCAGGGAGAAAATATACACGGTCACCCGGAGTCTTTTAACCAGTAAAGAAGAGTATGACCGGATGGCCCATGCCGTCAATCCTTACGGGGATGGGTTGGCCAGTCAGCGCATCGTGAAAGCTTTACACCATTTTTGGGGATACTCCAAGGAAAGGCCTCAACCATTTTTCATAACATAAGGGTGAAAAATAAAAAAAAAAGTATGACTTTTACTAAAAAAATAAGGTATAATTACCTTGTGAAAACAGGAACTAAATGGGTGTTGACCCGATAATGACATACATGTTTTTTCTCATCTTTTTTACAGAAAACCCTTTGTTGTCTCTGGACTAAATGCCCCTTAATGTGTTACTATGAGGAGTATCATGGGTAAAAATAAGAGCAGTGGGTTCCAATATCTGAATTTTGGCTTGAGTTTTGGTTTAACCATGGCCATTACTGTCTACATCCTCTTTAAGGGCGGGCAGTGGCTGGATAACCGCCTGGGCACTGCCCCTCTCTTTATGGCCCTCGGTGTTATCCTGGCCGTAGCCGCAGTATTCAAACGCCTGCTGGCCGACCTGAAGACATTGGAGAAGAAGGATGACTGAAAACCGTAAACCGTAGTCAGTAACTAGCTACTAGTTACTACCAACTACCAACTACCAACTACCAACTACCAACTACCAACTACCAACTACCAACTACC
>CAZWTM010000022.1:0-5410 GCA_964637385.1 uncultured Peptococcaceae bacterium | reverse complement strand
AACTAACAACTACCAACTAACAACTACCAACTAACACAGGGATGTGTTCCTATGCCTGCCTGGCTTCCATCAGCCCTCATTGGACTGGTCTTTGGTCTGCTTGTTTCTGCTTTTAATCATTTTATCCTCATCCAGGGGATGAAGAAAGCGCAAAACATGCCGGAACACAAGGCCAAAAACCTTATTACTTTGCGTTATGGTATTCGCTATGTCCTGAACATCGCTGCTTTATTTCTCGTGCATAAGAACATGCCCATGCTTGTGGCTACAGCTCTGGGATTAACAGCAAGCAAGAATATTTTGTTTTTAAGACACCTGTTTGGAAATTTTGGCAGGAAAGGGGTGAGTTAACATGTTTGCTACACCGGCCTATGCCGCAACTTTAGCAGAGGGTGCAGAGCACAGCCGAGCCCTGTTTTCCATACTTGGTTTAGAAGTTTCCAGTGCTGTGACCACCATGTGGGGGTTGATGCTCCTCATATCCCTGGCAGCTTTTCTTGCCACCAGAAATCTTAAGAAAATACCCGAAAGCCGCCTCCAGAATTTTATGGAGTTCTTGCTGGAAAGCATTCTGGGATTTTTAACCCAGGTTATGGGGAAAGAAAAGTACGCTAAGCGCTATTTCCCCTTACTGGCCAGTTTCTTTATTCTGATCCTGGCTTCCAACTATTCGGGACTCTTGCCTGGAGCAGGACATACCCCCGGATTACAGGCACCAACCAGCACCTTAAGTGTAACTGCAGCTTTTGCCATTGTAGTATTCTTTGCTACCCATTATTATGGCGTCAAGGCCAAAGGACTCAAGTATTTTAAGCATTTTATCGAGCCCATGCCTTTCCTGCTGCCCTTAAACATCATTGAAGAATTTGTCAAGCCGCTCTCTTTATCTTTACGTCTCTACGGTAACGTTTTTGGCGAGGAAATGGTGGTGGCCAGTCTTTTTGCCCTGGTTCCCTTGTTTATACCCCTGCCCATGATGCTCTTGGGCGTTCTGTTCGGCTTAATTCAGGCCTTTGTTTTTACCCTGCTGGCTGCCTTGTATATCGCTAACGCCACTGCTGAACACCATTAAAAACAATAAAATAAATAAACTGGTTAGCTTGCCTTTAAAGGTTTAGCGCATATAAAAGAACAGGAATTTGGGAAAGGAGGTAACGTCGTGGTTGAAGGCATGATCGCATTAGCCGCAGGTCTTTGTATAGCTATTGCAACTATCGGCCCTGCCCTTGCTCAAGGTAACGCTGCTGCAAAAGCCATGGAATCCATTGCAAGACAGCCTGAGGCTGCTGGAGAAATCCGCACTGCTCTAATCCTCTCCTTAGCATTTATGGAAGCCTTGACAATCTATGGTTTGTTGATTGCATTCTTGCTTTTAGGCAAAATTGGCTAAGAGTAGTGCTGGGATTGGTGGGCGACAAGGGGGTTTCCTCTGTCGCCCCCAGAATTATTCCCAAGGCCTAAAAGCCAACAAAAGAGGGGGAGTACTATGGAAATCCATATTCCGGATATGATCTGGGCTATCATCAACTTCTTAGTACTGGTAGCCATTCTAAATAAATTCCTGTATAAGCCACTCCTGGGCCACCTGGAGGCCAGAAAACAGGAAATTCAAAACAAATATGATGAGGCGGAAGCTGCCCGTGCCCAGGCCCAGCAGATGAAAGAAGAGTATATGAAAGAAATGCAGAATGCCAAGCGGGAAGCCCAGGAGATTATCGCCAAGGCCACCAAGCTGGGCGAGGATACCAGGACGGAAATCATTACTGAGGCCCGGGAGGAAGCTGCCAAGCTTTCTAAAAAAGCTCAGGAAGAAATCCGCCTGGCCAAGGAAAAGGCCAAGGCTGAACTCCGCAATGAAGTAGCCACATTAGCGGTCCTTGCGGCCGGTAAGATTATCGATAAAAATCTAAAACAGGAAGATCACGAGAAGATGGTGCGCGATTTTCTAAATGAGATGGGGGATGCATCTTGATGAATCGAACAGTGCCCCGGCGCTATGCCCAGGCCCTCCTGATGCTGGCCATGGAAAAAAACGCCGTAGACCAGTACGAAAAAGAACTGGACAGTTTTCTCGTGCTCTTAGAAAATGACACTAGCGTAAAAGACCTGATGGACAATCCCCGGGTCTTGCCTGAAGAAAAGAAACTTGCCCTGAAGAACCTAATCGATAACCGGTTTAGCCATATGGTTACAAACTTTCTAAACCTGATCATTGATAAACGGCGGGAAGGCCTTTATCAGGAAATAATTAGGGAATATAAAAAATATGCTGATGAGGCAAGGAATATCATCGATGCCGAAGTACGGTCTGCTGTAAAGCTTACCGACAAAGATTTTCGCGACCTGGAGAAAAGGCTGTCCCAGGCCACCGGAAAAAATATTCGTTTAAAAAACGTAATCGATACATCTTTAATTGGTGGCTTGGTTGTACGGGTGGGGGATACTGTCATTGACGGCAGTATAGTCAAAAAACTCTCTCTGATGAAGCGTCGTCTCCAGGAGTCACAGTTTGAAGGAATTGGGGTGATCAAATAACATGAGCATTAGACCTGAAGAAATCAGCTCTATTTTAAAGCAGCAGATAGAAAATTATCAAAGTGTAGTAGAGGTCTCCAACATCGGAACCGTTATTCAGGTTGCTGACGGTGTAGCCCGTATTCATGGTTTAAGCCAGGCCATGGCCGGTGAAATGTTAGAGTTCCCCGGCGGTGTTTATGGTATGGCACTAAACCTGGAAGAAGATAACATCGGTTGTGTTATTTTAGGTCCTTTTACCCAGATCAAAGAGGGGGACCAGGTAAAACGTACAGGCCGGATTGTACAGGTTCCTGTAGGGGAAGCTTTGATCGGCCGTGTTGTAAATGCCCTGGGACAGCCTATCGATGGCAAAGGTCCCATCAACACGGATAAGTTTAGACCTGTAGAGTCTCCAGCACCGGGTGTTGTTTTCCGAAAATCCGTTCATGAACCCCTGCAGACCGGTATTAAGGCCATCGATTCCATGGTGCCCATCGGACGGGGACAGCGGGAATTAATCATCGGTGACCGTCAGACAGGAAAAACAGCAGTTGCCGTCGATACCATTATCAATCAAAAGGGACAAAACGTTATCTGCATCTACGTAGCCATTGGACAAAAGGCCTCTACCGTAGCCGGTGTTGTACAAAAATTAGAACAGGCAGGTGCCATGGATTACTCTATCGTGGTGGTAGCCACGGCCAGTGAGCCGGCACCCATGCTATACATTGCACCCTATGCCGGTTGTGCCATGGGTGAGGAATTTATGTACAATGGCAAGCACGTCTTAATTATTTATGACGATCTTTCCAAGCAGGCTGTTGCTTACCGGGAACTTTCCCTCTTATTAAGACGTCCGCCTGGCCGCGAAGCCTATCCCGGTGACGTATTCTATCTCCATTCCCGTTTACTCGAGCGTGCCGCCAAACTCAGTGATGAAATGGGTGGTGGGTCCATGACAGCCTTGCCCATCATTGAGACCCAGGCTGGTGACGTATCGGCCTATATTCCCACCAACGTCATCTCCATTACCGACGGACAGATTTTCCTGGAATCTGACCTTTTCTACGCCGGATTCCGTCCTGCCATTAACGTAGGTATTTCCGTGTCCCGGGTAGGGGGGGCGGCCCAGATTAAGGCTATGAAACAGGTTGCAGGACGTCTGCGTATCGATCTTGCCCAGTACCGGGAACTGGCAGCTTTTGCCCAGTTCGGTTCCGACCTGGACAAGGCCACTCAGGCTCGCCTCAACCGGGGACAGAAGACCATGGAGATCTTAAAGCAGGGTCAGTACCAGCCTATGCCTGTCGAGGAACAAGTCGTTGTGATCTATACGGCCGTTAACGGTTACTTAGATGACATTGCCGTGGAGAAAGTCAAGGCTTTTGAAGATGGTTTCCTCAAATTTATGCGGTCTACCAGCTACAAACAGGTATTGACCGGTATCAGGGACGGCAAAGTTTTAACCCCTGAACTGGAAAAAGAATTAAAGGCAGCCATCGAGGAATACAAGGGGTCCTTTGGAGCGTAGCGTAAAGGTGGTGAAAAAATGCCAGGTGTACGTGATATCAAGCGTCGCATCAGGAGCGTGAAAAATACCCAGCAGATTACGAAAGCCATGGAAATGGTGGCTGCGGCCAAGCTGAGAAAAACCCAGGAAGCTGCCGTTTCCGCCCGGCCCTATGCCAGGAAATTGGAGGAAGTCCTGGGCCGTATCGTGGCTTCGGCAGGGAACTCAGGACACAGCCTAATGACGAAAAGACCTGTGAAGACGGTAGGGATTATTTTGATTACTGCCGACAGGGGATTGGCTGGCGGTTACAACGCCAATTTGGTGCGTAAGGCCATGCTGGAGGCGGCCAGGTTTAAGGAATATGATGTAGGATTTATTGCAGTGGGCCGTAAAGGGCGGGATTTCTTAAGACGCCGGGGTAAAAACATGCAAGGGGAATTTTTAGGCATCAAAGATACTCCCACTTTTATCGAAGCCCAGCGTATCGCCCAAATGGCTGTTAACTATTATCTGGACGGTATCTATGATGAAGTCCATGTGATTTATCAGGAATTTATCTCTCCTGTGCAGCAAAAGCCCGTCACAAAACAGCTCCTGCCCATTCCCTATGCGGGAGAGGGCAAAGATGAAAATACTGAATATCTCTATGAACCGGAACCGGAGCGGGTGTTAGAAATCCTCTTGCCTAAATATATTAACAATGTGGTTTACCAGGCCCTTATGGAAGCTAAGGCCAGTGAGCACGGCTCCAGGATGACGGCCATGGGCTCCGCTACTGACAATGCAGGAGAAATGATAGATAAATTGATCCTCTCCTTCAACAGGGCCAGACAGGCCGCCATTACCCGCGAAATAGCCGAAATCGTAGGTGGCGCCAATGCCTTGAAGGCGTAGCGCCTTTCAGGCGAGTTGGTAGTTGATAGTTGTTAGTTGTTAGGATGAGGATGGGTGGGAGGCTATGGAGAAGAGTTTTGAGGATCTCTTGGTTTGGCAAAAAGCCCATCAATTAGTTCTTCGAATATACGAAATAACTAAAGAATTCCCCAAGGAAGAAGTCTTTGGATTAACAACACAACTCCGGAGAGCAGTATCTTCGATAACAATGAATATTGTTGAGGGTACTGGTTTAAGCAGTCAAGCAGAGTTTAGAAGAACACTTTACATTGCACGAGGTTCACTGAAGGAAGTACAGTACCAAGTATTGTTATCCAAGGATTTAGGCTATATATCCAAAGACACTTATGATGAATTGAAAACTGATATCCACGAAATAGGAAAACTGTTGAATGGTTTAATCAACAGTGTCAATTCAAGGTTAAGACCAAATAGTTGTGGTTGAAGAGGTTGGTTTTATCACTACCAACTACCAACTAACAACTA
>CAZWTM010000021.1:0-41276 GCA_964637385.1 uncultured Peptococcaceae bacterium | reverse complement strand
ACACGGTCTACTGTACCTTTGATAATTTCCGCTGTTTCTATACCTGTTAAACCAAGAACCCCGGGTGCCAGTACACATACGGAACGCAAGCCCTGCCGCAGTTCTTCAGGAGCATAATGGAACAGATGCCGGGTAGCCATGGACAATTCTACTACTTTCGGTCCTAGGGCGTCGGGGGTGGCATTCCAGTTACCTAGACCCACAATTAAAACTGTAGAATCGTCTTTTAACGGAAGGATTTCCTTAAGTTTACCGGCAAGAATTTTACCTATTTGTTTATGTACCATTTTATTGTTGTCACGTATTTCAGGAGATTCCAAGGTTACATAAGTACCAGGTTCACGTCCCATAATGGTTGCACCTTGTTCGTCCAAAATGGTAATGGTTTTAACCACAGCATGTTCATAACGTTCTTCATCCATTTTTACCCCTGGAATCTCCCTGCCAACTTCACCCCTTAAAATTTCATGGGCTTCTACGGCCAGATCCAACTGAATACCCATTAATTTATAAAGTTCGCTTTTTTTCATAGTCCAACCTCCTTGATAAGCTTCACTTTAAGTTTTTCCCACTCTGAGGAATTTATGTTTCATACATGAACTGTACCCTTTGGGGGCACAATAAAATATAAAAATAAAGGAGGGAATTCACGATCATGAAAAATAGCTCCTCGAGGCTAATGGGTAAAATAAATAAGAGAGCAGCGGATACGGAGTTTGCTGCTGAAATGGTCCAAAGAAAAACCGAAAAACAATTTTCCAAAATAGCAGGATATGAAAGAAAGCTAAGTGAAAGGTCCGGACACTACGAAGTATATCCTGGCGAATAATTTTTAGGCCCTCCGGGGGCCTTTTTTAATACCTGCTTGTCAGCTTGAAAAAAATTGCTCACTGGCGTGAGCAATCAGCGTGGGAAAGATGAGGAAGGAAGAATTTGTCCGGGAATAGTCTCCTTTTATAGTATGAACAAAAAGGAGTATGAATATGTTTGACGAAAGTAGGTAATATAAGGTTTAGCATGAAAGATATCGTGAATAATGTATATATGTGTTATAATTTTTATTATAAGGGAAGTGAATTTTACATATGCGGATTATCGCCGGGTCAGCCAGAGGACATAGACTCAAGTGCCTGAAAGGTTTGACGACAAGGCCCACTTTAGACAGGGTACGGGAAGCAATTTTTAATGTACTGGGTGCGAAAACTATTGATGCGGTTGTTCTCGATTTGTTCGCGGGGACGGGTGCTTTAGGCATTGAGGCTTTAAGCCGGGGCAGTAAATTTTGTTTTTTTAACGATTTTAACAAAAAGGCTTGTGCCATTATAAAAGAAAACTTAATTCATTGCCGTTTAGCAGAAAAAGCGAAAGTTTTTAACATGAGTGCCCTTGGTTTTTTAAGTCTATTGGAGCAGGATCCGGATGTTAGCCTTGATATTATCTTCCTGGACCCCCCATATGAGGGAGGTTTTTATGAGCCGGTATTAAGCAAACTGGGAATTTCTACTCTTCTGAAAACAAACACCGTTGTAGTCGTAGAAGGTAACTGTAATATACTCCTTGAAGAAGGCTATGGTCGCTTAAAACTTGTAAAAGAAAACCGTTATGGAGATACACGGGTCTGGTATTATCAACCGGATTGATGTAGTAGGAGGGATAAGGTATGGAGATTATGCGCCTGTTAGAAGAGTTTGAGGTGATTGTGGAAGAATGTTCTCGTATTCCTATGACGGGTAAGGTCATCATCCATGAAGATACGCTCTATAACTTTTTGGATAAATTCCGGGCCATGCTGCCAGAAGCAATTCGTGAAGCAGAGTGGATTATCAGGGAGAGAGAGCGGATATTGAAAGATGCGGAAAAAGAAGGAGAAGCCATCATCGAGACTGCTAAAAGTAAACTCCAGAGAATTGCCGGGGAAAGTGAAATTGTTAAGCTGGCTAAAGCCCATGGTGATGAAATTATAGACAGTGCTAAGAATGTAGCACGAGAAGTTACCCAGGGAGCTTTCGCTTATGCTGATGAGGTTATGGCCCAATTACAGATGGAGTTGGAAAAAACCCTGCAGGTTGTTAAAAAAGGGCGGGAGGAATTAAGACATAATATCAGAGAAAAGAAGAGCTAAGCATTCCATCTATAATTGTTGTTTTTTTATTTAACATAATCTGAGCCCAGAAAAAGCCTGGTTCGTTATCATGATCCAGGCTTTTTGAATGGTATGCAATATTTTAGGAAAAAACCAAACGACGGATTAGGTCCCATACAATTACGAGCAGTGAAAAAATAAATAGGCATAAAAGTACCAACATTAGCATATGTAGTCCACCGGCAAGGATATGAAAAGTGGTAACCGCAAAATTGCCTTTCCCAACTTCCCCGGAAAAAGCCGGTACAGATACTTGTGATAATAGAAGGGGCGTACCGGCCAGGAAATAGGCCATGACTCCTCCTAAGAGTCCCTGGAAGATTCTTCCCCAGTAGTAAAGGTAAGGGCGAATACCCGAGCCTGACAAGATACTGGTCACTTGAGCTTGAATAGATAAACCGCTCCAACCTAATAGCATGCTGGCTACGGCAGCTTTTTCCTTTATGGAAGTTGTAAGCAGTGAGCTTTCTTTAAGGCCGAGGGTCATTTCAAAAAAACCTGTGGCTAAGGCTAAGGCCGCTGAAGTATCAAAACCTATCACTTTTAAGGGAAGCGTTAAAACGAGGGTTATATACTGGATCAGCGCAGAAACAGTTAAGACCTTGATAATTACCGCAAAAATGATGACAAAACCGCCAATCAACGCCATGGTATTAATACTGTTTCTAATAGAGTCTCCCAGCAGTTGCCCCCAGGGCTTTCGGGTCTTTTGCATCTGAAGCAGTGCACGGATGCTGCGTACCATAATGTTGCCGTTTCCTGTGCTTGTTGCAGGAGTTCTGGGAGCAATCATTCCTAAAATGATTCCCAAAACGATGTTTGCCCCGTAATGGGAAACGGCTAAAACCACTCCTAAACCGGGATAATTGAACATGGCCACAGCCACAGCCACAAGAATAAAAAGAGGACTGGAATTGTTGGTAAAGGCCACCAGGCGTTCTCCTTCGGCCAGTGTACAGCACTTTGCTTCACACAGGCGCCTGGTCATCACTGCCCCCATAGGAAAGCCGGAGGTAAAGCCCATGGCTATGACAAAAGAAGCAGCACCGGGAAGATTGAAAAGGGGGCGCATAATAGGTTCCAATAAAACGCCCAAGAAATTTACCACACCAAGACTTAACAAAATCTCGGCAATAATAAAAAAGGGAAAAAGGGAAGGGACCAAAATGGTCAGCCAGATATTCAAACCGAAACGTGCTCCTTCATAAGTCTGCTGGGGCCAGATCATCATGGCACTTATTAAGATAATAGCACCCAGCGCATAAATGAGAGAGAGAATGGTTCTTTTTATTTTCAACCAAAAGGTGAGCATACCTTTCCTCCCTGACAGTCACTCTCTATAGAGTATATTGGTAAGGAGGAGCAGCTAGACCATGAGATTGACGAAACAACCATAAAATAAGTAAAATCTTACCAGACTGGAAGGAGAGGGGAAAACCCATGGGTCCTAAAATCGGGCTGGCATTAGGAGCAGGTGGGGCCAAGGGATTGGCTCATATCGGGGTTTTGCAGGTTTTAGCAAGAGAGAAGATTCCTATTGATATGATTTCTGGTTCCAGTATGGGAGCCATCATTGGTGCTGCATATGCAGCCGGATCAGACCTGGTATTAATGGAGAAATTGGCCCTCAACCTGAACCAGGCGCTTTTCCTTGATATAACTTTTCCCAGGATGGGGCTTTTAAAAGGGGATAAAGCTTTAGCTATTATCCGTTTACTCACCCATAATAAAAAGTTTTCTGAACTGAATATCCCTTTGGCCATTGTTGCCACAGATATCGAAAGAGGTGAAAAGATAATTTTTCGAGAGGGGGACGTGGCCCCGGCGGTACGGGCCAGCATGTCGGTACCTGGGGTGTTCCAGCCTGTTTGTATGAATAATAAAATGCTGGTAGATGGTGCTGTAACAGAAAGGCTTCCTGTAGGCATTTTAAAAGAAATGGGAGCGGATATTATTATTGGCGTTGATGTTAAGCTTTGGTCAACGCAAAAAATAGAGATTAACAATATCTATGCTGTGATTATGCAGTCCATCGAAATTTTGGAACGGGAGGCCTGTAAACCGTGTTTGGAATTGTGCGATGTGATCATAACCCCTGATGTCAGTCATATTTCTGCTGCTGATTTTTCTAAAGCTGCAGAATGTATTAGTCAAGGCAGGGCGGCGGCGGAAAGTAAAATAGAGTTAATCAGAAAAGTAATTGACGAATTTCCTGGTTACAAAGAGGGATGAAGGTTTAGTCCCATGGGCATAATCGTGAACCGTAAACCGTAAACCGACGTCCGACTACCGACTTCCGAAAATAGATTTCAACATCTTGCTAGCAGATTTTTTAGTACACTCCTCGGATATCGGAAATCGTATTAAGATATCCGATAGCGGGAGTCTAAGCTGTGCGCATCCCCCGTATTGTCAGGGGATATAAATGGGGCCTTTCAAGTAATCTAAGTTCCCGGATTTTTGTTCAGGATGAGGATAGAGCAGGGTGTAGAGATTGGTGGCCTTTACATCCATCTCCCAGAAAGTGCTGAATTTTTTACAGTGGGCAAGAAATTTTTGCGCGTGAGCACCTTTCGTGATCACTGGAATGGAAGCATTGGCTTTTATCCATTTTATCAGCTGGCGGCCCCTGGAAGTAAAACCCAGTACGCGAAGATAAGGGGGGCCTTCAGACAGGTAGGCTTCCCTGTCTACCGTGTAATTCAACAAAAGATGGATGAGAAAACGCTGTAAACGGGTATAAGTATATCTTTTGGTTTTAAGCTTGGTTAAAAAACTACGGATATCGGTGGCAGTATCAGCAGCTAACCGGATGCGATTCTCTAAACCTTCCTTGATATCAATAATTCTTTGCAGTTCTGCCAGTTCGCTTCGCCTTAAAAGGGTCATCAGTTGAGGGGAAATATCCTCAAAGGAAAGAGGTCCCCGGCCTGCGGTGAATTCTCTCCTGAGAATGTTTACCGTAGCTTCCGGTAAAAATGGTTCTATTTTTTTCACGGCATCCCCAGGGGGGGGTGAGGTTTTTAATAGTTTTTCCCGTATGGCTGTGGCACTGGCAAAACTTTCAGGGCTCAAATGTTTATCATGGTAACCTGCACCCAGGCGTTGAATGGGAACTGGTACAATGGCTAGCTTTTTTTCTTTTATTGTTCGTAAATAAGAGAGGGCTAAGATGATGTTAGGCTGATGCCAGATATCTTTGCCTTCCGGTATTTTTAAGGTTAAGGCCTGGGCTCTGGCTTTCGGAAAAGACAAGCCTTCATTAAGAAAGTTTTTCAAGTCGTCCTGAAAGTCAGGAGTCTCCTGGGCTAACAGACTGGCGGCCTTTTCGAGCACCTGGGGTTGTAATGATTCTACTCCGAAGGACAGGTGGGTCACGATACCCGTATGGGCCAGGGTTTCCACTCCACCTCTGGCAAACCAGAAGGCGCTTCTGCAGGCATAAAGGGTAGGCAATTCCAGGACAAGATCGGCTCCAGAGAGGAGAGCCATTTCAGCCCTGGCCCATTTATTGACAAGAGCAGGTTCGCCCCGCTGCACAAAATGACCGCTCATGACACAAATTATTCCTTCAGCAGCGGCCTGTTTTTTCGTTTCCTGTATATGATACAAATGGCCTAAGTGAAACGGGTTGTATTCGGCAATAATACCGGCAATATTCATGATTTGTTATGACCTCCCTATTAAGTGAGATGTGAGAAGTTAGAGGTTAGCTGCTAGAAAATTTAAAACTTGGTGATTACATAAAGAGTTTATTTTTATAAAAAAATACTGGTAAAGAAATAGGAATTCCACGATTTTTGGAGAATCTTTTTCTAGTTATGTAAAAAATTATACCAGAGGAGGATGTACTAATGAATCTGATTGAACAAATCAAAGCCAAGGCTAGACAGAATAACAGGACCATTGTTCTAGCGGAAGGAACGGAAGAACGCACTGTAAAAGCCGCCGGGATTATCACGCAAGAAGGCCTGGCCAAAATCATTTTGCTGGGGGAGGAAAATGAAATACAGCAGGTAGCCGCCAGAGTAGGAACGGACCTAACCGGTGTAACCCTTATTGACCCCGTCAAATCACCAAAATATAAAGCCTACAGTGAAGAGTTCTATGAACTCCGTAAGAAGAAAGGGCTTTCTTTGGAAGAAGCTCAGACCTTAATGAAAAACACTTTATACTTTGGTTCGATGATGGTTTACAAAGGTGACGCCGATGGTATGGTGGCGGGAGCACAGAATACCACCGGTGATGTTTTGCGTCCCGCTTTACAGATTATTAAAACAGCACCAGGAATTTCTGTGGTTTCAGGCGCCTTTATTATGATTACGCCTAAGACAGAATATGGGGAAAATGGCATTCTGGTCTTTGCAGACTGTGCTGTCAATCCCAATCCTACGGCCGAACAACTGGCGGAAATTGCCTATGCTTCGGCCAAAACGGCTAAAGCCCTGGTAGGTTTTGAACCACGTGTAGGTATGTTATCTTTCTCTACCAAGGGAAGTGCGTCCCATGAACTGGTGGATAAAGTGGTAAAAGCAACGGCTATCGCTAAAGAAAAATATCCTGACCTAATGGTGGATGGTGAACTGCAGGCCGATGCTGCTATCGTGCCCAAAGTAGGCCAGTCCAAAGCTCCGGGAAGCCCTGTTGCCGGTAAAGTAAATGTTTTAGTGTTCCCTGACCTGCAAGCCGGTAATATCGGTTACAAACTGGTACAGCGCCTGGCCGGAGCGGAAGCGGTGGGACCGGTCCTGCAGGGAATGGCCAAGCCTGTTAATGATTTGTCCAGGGGCTGTAGTGTAGACGATATCGTGAATACAACAGCCATTACGGCATGCCAGGATTTAGCTTAAAAGCTTTGTTTCTTGACAAAGAATATTTATCTTTTGTATAATGAAATGCAGGTTTTTGTTGCGAGCACTCTTTTACCAATAGTTTTGCCTCAATAGCAGGTGATTTTCTTGAAAATTAATGTAAGTGGTATAAGAAAACATCCAGGTGAAGAGGAGCAGTTTGCCTTTGTGTTGGATGATCTACCCAGTATCAGTGAATTCTCTTTCCCTGAGCCAATTCAGGTAAAAGGTAAAATCATCAATACGGGGAATGTCCTGGAGCTCAAAGCCAGCCTAAAAACATCTGTTCTCACCACATGTAGTCGTTGTCTCGATGAGGTAAAAGTGCCCCTGGAAGTAACTTTTACCGAAGAATACTGCCATGCCGGTGATTGTGATATCCTGCGAAAACAAAGTCCTGATGATGGAAACGTTATTGTTTTTGACGGTGATTTCATTGATATCGCTGAGGCAGTACAGGAAAATCTCATTCTCTCTTTACCAATGCGCACCCTTTGTGAGCCGGACTGTCCGGGCTTTTGTCCTCAATGTGGCCAAGATTTAAAAGAGGGAACCTGTCAATGCCACAAGGATAACATTGATCCGCGCTTAGCAGTACTGGCCAAGTTAAAGAAACAGCCTGGGTGGAAATCAAGTTAGAAGAATAAGGAGGAGGTGGTACCAGTGGGAGTACAACAACACCGCCGTTCCAAAGCGAGAAATCGTAGAAGAAGAGCTGAAATCATGAAACTCGAAGCACCTAAATTTATGGAGTGTCCTCAGTGCCATGAACTTAAAAAGCCCCATGCCGTATGCCCTGCATGTGGTTACTATAAGAACCGGGCAGTTATTGCCAAAGCTGAATAAGTTTAAGTCAGGAAAGAAAGCTGTTAAGCTTTCTTTTTTGTTTTATCCTTTTTTTTTACTTGCCAAAATAATTTTGGGACTTTATACTAGGTTATGAGACCTGGTATTAATTTTATAAGGGGTTGAAATGCCATGGTTCGCCGGTTGAGTAAAGCTCAGCGCCAGGCCCGTTTAGGGGAATTACTGCAGGAAAATCCATTTATTACTGATGAGGAACTGGCCAAATATTTTGATGTAAGTATCCAGACTATCCGCTTAGATCGTATGGAAATGGGTATTCCTGAGCTGCGCCAGAGGCTTAAACAAGTGGCTGAGCAGACTTTTGCCAAAGTACGTTCCATTAGTGGCGGGGAATTGGTTGGTGAGCTTTTGGAACTGGAATTGGGTCGGCAGGCTACTTCTCTTCTGGAAGTAACACCTGAGATGGTAGCAGAGAAAAGCAAAGTTTGCCGGGGGGACTATATATTCTCTCAGGCTAATACTTTGGCCGTGGCCATTATCGATGCCGATGTTGTTTTGACCGGCAGTGCCCGGATTCGTTATCGCAGACCTGTTTATTTAAATGAAAAAATTGTGGCCAGAGCGGTACTGGCTAGAAAAAAAACCAATAAATACTTGGTTAAGGTTGTTTCCAAGGTAGGGGCGGAAGAAGTTTCTGTGGCCAAATTTGTAGTGGTTGCAAGATAGGAGGATGATACCATGAGGATTGCCCTGGATGCCATGGGGGGTGATTATGCACCGGAAGAAATCATCAAGGGTGCTTTGGCTGCATTAAACCTTAATAAAGGCCTACATATTATCCTGGTGGGTAGAGAAGAGGTCATCCAACAATATTTGCCTGAGAATATTGAGAAAAATAGAATTTCCCTTTGCCATTGTGACGAGGTTATTGCCATGGATGAACATCCCGCTATTGCCTACCGTAAGAAAAAGAATGCTTCCATCAGTGTCGCCACGCACCTGGTTAAGGAAGAGAAGGCTGATGCTGTTGTCTCGGCCGGCAGTACAGGGGCTCAGATGGTAGCTGCCCTCTTTGGTTTGGGGAGAATCCCCGGTATTGACAGGCCAGCCATTGGGACAGTGATTCCTACCCTGGCAGGCCCTAAACTTTTACTGGATGCAGGGGCCAATGCCGACTGTAAACCTGAACATCTTGTCCAGTTTGCCCAAATGGGGAGTATTTATGCAGAGAAAATCCTGGGATACACCCGGCCCCGCGTAGGATTAGTCAATATTGGCGAGGAACCTACTAAAGGTAATGAGCTTACCCTGCAGGCTTATGAATTGTTAAGTAAGACTACGGACATTAATTTTACGGGCAACATAGAGGGACGGGATATTCCTTACGGTAGAGCGGATGTGATGGTTTGTGACGGGTTTGTTGGCAATACTATCCTTAAAGTCATAGAAGGAACGGCAGGGGCCATCTTCAGTCTGATGAAACAGGAACTGACGAAAAATTTAACCAGTAAAGTAGGGACCGCCCTTCTGGCTCCCGGTTTGAAGGCGCTAAAAGCGCGATTGGATTATGCCGAATATGGAGGCGCACCCCTTTTGGGGGTTAAAGGGATTAGCATTATCTGTCATGGTAGTTCCAAGGCGCCTGCCATTAAAAATGCCATCCGTGTGGCCATGGAATGTCTGGAAAATAACATTGTAGAAACCCTACAGGCCAGAGTTAAAACAGAGAAAGTTGGTGAATAGAATGACCATAAAACTCCGATCCGTCGGTATCGTAGGATTGGGCTCTTTTCTTCCCGAAGAAAGAGTTACCAATGCCGATTTAACCAGAATTGTTGATACCACTGAAGAATGGATCTTAACAAGGACAGGAATAGAGGAAAGGCGAAAAGCTTCTGTTAACGAGGCTGCTTCTGATTTGGGGACTAAAGCGGCCTTAAAAGCCCTGGAAGATGCCAAAGTGAAGCCTGAGGAAGTTAACCTGATTATTGTGGCTACGGTCACACCTGATATGTTTTTCCCTTCTACAGCCTGTATTATCCAGGACAACATCGGCGCAGTAAATGCGGCAGCTTTTGATGTTTCGGCGGCATGTTCTGGTTTCTTATATGGGCTGGCTGCTGGAAGTCAGTTTGTGGCTACAGGTATGTATGATACAGTCCTGGTGATAGCTTCAGAAACACTGACGAAAATTATGAACATGGAAGATAGAAGCACCTGTATTCTTTTTGGTGACGGTGCGGGTGCAGCCGTCCTGAAACCTGTAGAGGAAGGAGAAGGTTTCTTATCCTTTTACCTGGGTGCCGACGGTTCGGGGGGGGAACTTTTGAAATTGCCGGCTGGAGGTTCCCGTAGACCTGCTACCAAAGAAACTGTGGAAAATAAAGAGCATTTTATCCAGATGAGCGGAAACGAAGTCTTTAAATTTGCGGTGAAGGTGATGGGGGATGCAGCCTTAAAAGCCTTGGAAAAGGCGGGTCTCGGCAAGGAGGATGTGGATTATCTTGTTCCTCACCAGGCCAATACCCGAATTATCGATTCGGCAGTAAAAAGACTGGGATTATCACCGGATAAGGTTTATGTAAACCTGCAAAAATATGGGAATATGTCTGGTGCTTCCATCCCTGTAGCCCTTGATGAAGCTGTGAAAGCAGGAAAAATTAAAAAAGGTGACCGCGTAGTACTTGTAGGATTTGGCGCTGGCCTTACCTGGGGCTCCTGTGTCATCAGGTGGTCGAAATAGGAGGGATAGTGATGCATACGATTTTATGTGATCTTTTAGGGATCAAATATCCTGTGATACAGGGTGGTATGGCCTGGGTAGCCACGGCCGAACTGGCTGCGGCTGTATCCAATGCCGGTGGTTTAGGGATTATCGGTGCCGGTAATGCTCCTGGCGAGGTAGTACGGGAACAGATCAGAAAAGCCAAAGCCTTAACTACCAAGCCCTTTGGTGTTAATATTTATTATTTATCCCCGTTTGTCGAAGACGTGATCCAGGTTATTCTGGAAGAAAAAGTAAGTGTCATCACGACAGGGGCTGGTAACCCCGGGAAGCATATTCCCAAACTGAAAGAGGCCGGGATTAAGGTAATCCCCGTAGTCTCCGCTGTAGCCCTGGCTAAGCGTCTGGAACGGACAGGGGTCGACGCCATGATCGCAGAAGGAATGGAATGTGGCGGGCATACTGGTGATTTAACGACCATGGCTCTTGTTCCCCAAATTGTGGATGCAGTTAAAGTGCCGGTGATAGCGGCCGGCGGCATAGCTGACGGCAGGCAGCTGGCAGCGGCCCTTTGCCTGGGGGCACAAGGAGTGCAAATGGGGACCAGATTCATTTGTGCAGAAGAATGCCAGGTTCATATCAATTATAAAAATGCAGTTCTCAGGGCCAAAGACCGGGATACTACGCTGACAGGTTATCATGGACACTTTGTCCGGGTTATTCAGAATAAGCTGACCCATGAATTTGAACGGCTTACCAGGGAGGGTGCACCTCCTGAGGCCTTTGAGAAACTGGGCACAGGACGCCTGCGGGCGGCGGCTGTAGAAGGCGATGACCAGATGGGATCCCTCATGGCCGGACAGGTGGCTGCCATGGTCAATAAAATCCAGCCGGCCAAAGAGATAATCGAGGAGATTGTCGCTGAGGCGGAACAAGTTTTTCAAGAAAAAATGAAAATATTTTTAAGGTAAGGAGATAGCATGAAAAAAATTGCCTTTGTTTTTCCGGGACAGGGTTCCCAGTATGTAGGCATGGGAAAAGAGTTTTATGAACACTTCCCTCTTTCCCGGCAGGTTTTTGAAGAAGTGGATCAAAGACTGGGGGCAACACTTAGTGAGATTTGCTTTAACGGTCCTGAAGAAGAGTTAAAACTCACCATTAATACGCAGCCGGCTATCTTGACGACCAGTGTGGCTATCCTCAAGATAGTGGAAAGTGAAGGGATTAAGGCAGACTTCGTAGCCGGCCACAGTTTAGGGGAATATTCAGCCCTGGTAGCTGCTGGTGCCCTCTCCTATACAGATGCAGCCTGGTTAGTAAGGCAGAGAGGAGCTTTTATGCAGGAAGCCGTTCCTCCCGGAGAAGGGACTATGGCCGCTATTATGGGCCTGAATCAGGATCAGGTAGTGGCCCTCTGCCGGGAAGCGTCGGATGTGGGCGTAGTGGAGCCGGCCAATTATAACTGCCCTGGACAAATTGCTATTGCCGGTGCCACACCGGCTGTAGAAAAAGCAATAATGTTAGCCAAAAGTTATGGGGCCAAAAGAGCCGTTCTATTACCGGTAAGCGGTCCATTTCATTCTAGCCTTTTAAGGCCAGCTTCTGTTAAACTGAAAGAGGTGTTAGAAAAAGTATACATTTCACCGGCTCAGATACCGGTAGTGGCCAACATAACGGCAGAAATCACCACTGACCCGGCAGAAATTCGCCAGAATTTAATAGACCAGGTGAGCGGGTCTGTACGCTGGGAACAGTCTATGCGCAAGTTAACAGATCTGGGGGTCTCGGTCTTTGTAGAGATAGGGCCTGGGAAAGTGCTGAGCGGTTTAATTAAAAAGATTGCCAAAGATGCGGAAATATACAACATTGAAGATTTGGCTTCCTTGGGCGAAACTATCTTGAAGCTTAAGGAGGGAATGTAGGTGTTAAAAGGAAAAGTTGCTGTGGTAACTGGCGCCTCCCGGGGTATCGGCAGGGCTGTGGCTATAGCCTTGGCGAAGGAAGGGGCTACTGTGATCGTCAATTATGCCGGTAACGAACAGGCGGCCCAGGAGACACTGAACGTTATTTTGCAAAATGGCGGTTCAGGTGAAATAAAAAAAGCTGACGTCTCCTCTTCTCAACAAGTTGATGTTATGATAAAAGAGATAGTAGACAAATACGGGCGCATTGATATTCTGGTGAATAATGCGGGCATTACCCAAGATGGTCTCATCATGCGCATGAAAGATGAGGAATGGGAAAAAGTTCTCAAAGTCAACCTGACCGGTGTTTTCAATTGTGTAAGGGCTGTTACCCGTCCTATGATGAAACAGCGGGCAGGAAAGATTATCAATATAACTTCTGTTGTGGGAATTATGGGTAATGCGGGGCAGATCAATTATGCTTCGGCTAAAGCAGGTGTTATCGGCTTGACTAAGTCTGCCGCCAAGGAACTGGCTTCACGGGGAATCACCGTGAACGCTGTTGCTCCAGGTTATATCACGACAGATATGACAGATAAACTATCAGTCGAGATTAAAGAAAAGATTGCTGCGGGAATACCATTAGAGCGCTTGGGTAATCCTGAGGATGTAGCAAATCTTGTGGTCTTTCTGGCCGGGCCAGGGGCTGATTACATAACGGGGCAGGTTATGGCTGTAGATGGCGGTATGTCTATATAAGTTCAATGCTTTTTACATCTTGTGGAAGGAGGTGAAACTATGAACATATTTGAAAAGGTAAAATCCATCGTCGCTGAACAATTAGGTGTAGATGCGGCTGATATAACTCTGGAGACAAGTTTTGATGATCTGAATGCCGATTCCTTAGATGTTGTGGAACTCATTATGGCCCTGGAAGAGGAATTCGATATTGAAATTCCTGATGAGGATGCTGAAAAGATTAGAACTGTTGGTGATGCTGTAGATTACATAAAAGAAAGACAGTAATCCAAAAATAGTTGTTCAAGGTCCCGCGGTATCCCCTGCGGGACCTTTCTAAGAACCAGTCAGCTCGTGAGATACTGGAGGAATGAACGTGAAGTTGCCTACACTACGAATTGGAAATTTAGTTCCCAGAATACCTATAATTCAGGGCGGAATGGCCGTCCGTATATCTACCTCCCGTTTAGCGGCAGCTGTAGCCAATGAAGGCGGTATTGGCCTGATTGCGGCCAGCGGCATGTCGCCTGAAGAACTACGGCAGGAAATACGTACCGCCCGTTCACTTTCCTCCGGGATTATTGGTATTAATATTATGTTTGCAGTATCTGCCTTTGCCCAAATGGTCAAAACCGCTATTTCCGAAGGGATCGACCTGATTGTATCAGGAGCCGGTTTTTCTCGCGATATGTTTGTACTGGGGAAAGAAGCCAATA
Organism: uncultured Peptococcaceae bacterium; assembly: GCA_964637385.1. Classification (GTDB taxonomy): domain Bacteria; phylum Bacillota; class Peptococcia; order DRI-13; family DRI-13; genus Thermanaerosceptrum. Next base: position 27,393 of record CAZWTM010000021.1, on the reverse strand, counting down.
TTCCTGTGGTTCCTATAGTGTCTACAGCTAAGCTGGCCAAAATTTCGGAAAAGCTTGGGGCTGCTGCTGTGATCGTGGAGGGAAAAGAAGCCGGTGGTCACCTGGGGACCCATGAATCCATGCGGAAATTGGTGCCGGAAGTTAAGAAGGCGGTAAATATTCCTGTCATTGCCGCAGGTGGTATTGTAGACGGTAAAGATGTGGCAGAAGCTTTCAGGTTAGGTGCCGATGGTGTGCAGCTTGGCATTCGCTTTGCAGCCAGTGAGGAATCAAATGCCGCAGCAAATTTGAAAGATTTGTATGTAAAGGCCACCGACAAGGATATTGTTATCATTAATAGTCCTGTAGGTTTACCCGGCAGAGCCATTCGCAATGAATTTACGGAAAAAATTGCCAGCGACAGAGTGATTCCTCCCAGCAATTGTGTAAACTGCTTAAAAGAATGTGCCCGCAACTTTTGTATTATGGAAGCTCTAGTCAATGCCCAGCAAGGTAACCTGGAAGAGGGGCTGGCTTTTTCCGGTGAATATATCGGAAAAATAAAAGAGATTTTGCCTGTAAAAGAGATCATTCGCACTCTGCTCAAAGAAGTAGAGGCTTTACCATAAGCGTTAAGAGGAGTAAATAAAAGAAAGAGGTGTAATATGACAAGAAGAGTAGTGATTACCGGCCTTGCCGCCATATCCCCCTTGGGGACAGGTCTGGAAAAATTTTGGCAGGGCCTCTTAGAGGGAAAATCTGGTATTGATCTGGTCACACGTTTTGACATCACAGAATTTCCCACAAAGATTGCTGGTGAGGTAAAAGATTTTGATCCCGGGCTTTATATGGATAAAAAAGAGGCCAAACGCATGGACCGCTTTACCCAATTTGCGGTGGCCGGTGCCAAAATGGCTCTGGAAGACGCCAAAATGGACCTGGAAAATTTGGACAAAGAAAAGGTTGGCGTCATCCTGGGTTCCGGGATCGGCGGTATGGAAACACTAGAGGAGCAGGCAAGAATTCTTAGGGAAAAAGGACCGGGACGTGTCAGCCCTTTCTTTGTGCCCATGATGATTGGCAATATGGCGGCGGGACAAGTAGCTATTTCTTTAGGTGTTACAGGGCCCAATATTACTGTGGTAACTGCCTGTGCCTCTGCTACCAATGCCATTGGGGATGCTTTCAAATTAATCCAAAGGGGAGGAGCGGAAGTCGTTATTACCGGTGGGACTGAGGCTTCTATTACGCCCCTGGCTTTTGCCGGGTTCTGTTCCATGAAAGCTATGTCCACCCGTAATGATGAACCGCAAAAAGCCAGCCGTCCCTTTGATGCCAACCGTGACGGTTTTGTCATGGGCGAAGGAAGCGGTATTCTAATTTTAGAGAGTCTTGAGCATGCCCAGAAAAGAGGAGCGAGGATTTATGCTGAGGTTTTAGGTTACGGTACTACGGCCGATGCTCATCATATTACTGCCCCCGCTCCCGGCGGCGCAGGTGCGGCCAAGGCCATGGCCGAAGCTATCAGGGATGCACATCTGAAACCGGAGGATATCGATTATATTAATGCCCATGGTACTTCTACGGATCTTAATGACAAATATGAAACCATGGCCATCAAGCAAGTGTTTGGTGAACACGCCTATAAGCTGGCCATCAGTTCTACCAAATCCATGATTGGACATCTCCTGGGAGCTGCCGGTGGTATCGAAATGGTAGCAACGGCTCTGGCCGTTTATAACGACATTTTACCACCTACCATTAATTATGAGACTCCTGATCCCGAATGTGATCTGGACTATGTACCAAACAAAGCCCGGAAGATGACGGTTAATTATGCCCTCAGTAATTCTTTGGGTTTTGGCGGGCATAATGCTACTGTTGTAATTGGAAAATTTAAAGCATAATAAAGGGGAGGCGACAAGCCTCCTTCTTAGTTGGTAGTTGGCAGTTGTTAGTTGTTAGTACTCTATTCGCAGAATTTTGTTTCGTAGCACGTTAACCGTTAACAGTTAACCGTGAACCGACTACCGATTGCCGACTACCGACAACGCTGTGCTAGAACATGGACTAGGAAGCAATTAAACTCGTAAATCGGATATCGGATATCGGGAGGAGAAGCCGTATTCGCCAAAAAATTTACGGTTAACGTCATTACGGTTCACGGTTTACGGTTTACGAATCTGAGTAACCGGACACTGGTCTCTGGTCACCCAAATCTGATGCTCGGAAGTCGGAATTCGGATATCGGATGTCGGTCTTCACATGTCAGGAGGATGTAAGCAATGAATGCAAATCGCCAAAAACAATTGGAGCAGCTCCTGGAAGAGTTGGGTATTAAAGCGAAGGTTAACCTGGCTTTGGTGCACCAGGCTTTAATTCACCCTTCTTATGTTTATGAAGGAGGGGCTGCAACAGGTGAGCATAATCAGCGCCTGGAGTTTCTGGGCGATGCCGTGGTGGGGCTGGTCATCGGTCAGTATCTTTATGAACAATATCCTCAGAAAACTGAAGGAGAGCTCACAAAAATGAGGGCAGCCGTCGTATGTGAACCCTCCTTGGCCCGGGCAGCCCAGCAGCTTTCTTTAGGTAAGTATCTTCTTTTGGGACGGGGTGAAGAGATGATGGGCGGAGCAAAACGCCCCTCTAACCTGGCCGATTGTTTTGAGGCCTTTATAGGTGCCCTTTATCTTATCGCAGGTTTGGATTTTGTTAAGCATCTTATTCTTAAGGTGCTACAGCAGGAGATAATACAGGCGGCTCAGGGAAATTACGGTGATTATAAGACCCAGCTGCAGGAATATATCCAGAGGGTGCCGGAAAGCCGTGTTGTTTACCAAATTTTAGAAGAAAGAGGACCTGACCACGACAAGGTATTCCTGGCAGCGGTATACTGCAATGAGGAAGAAATGGCCCGGGGCCAGGGCCGTACGAAAAAAGAAGCAGAACAGCAGGCGGCGAGGCTGGCCCTCCTTAAACTGGGGGTCCTCAAATAAATGGCAAAAACCTTGATTATTCCTTTCTTTATACCCCATGGGGGGTGCCCCTTTACCTGTGTATTTTGTAACCAGTGGGAGATCAGTGGGCAGAGCGAAGAACTGCAGCCTGAGGATTTTGGTACGCGGGTACAAAGTTTTTTGGCCACGGCAGAAGTTACTGAAGATACCAGGGTTGAAGCAGCTTTTTTCGGGGGGAGTTTTACGGGACTGCCCGTAGAACTCCAGCTCAAGTGGTTACAAGAAGGGTTAAAAGCTGTCCAAAAAGGAGAGATTGCGGGCTTACGCCTCTCTACGCGTCCTGATTATATTGACGATGAAATATTAAAGAGACTGTGTGCCCATGGTGTTACTACCATTGAATTAGGGGTACAGTCCCTGGTCAATGAAGTTTTACAGAAAACTAGAAGAGGCCATACTTATGAGGATGTCTTAAGGGCTACGGGAATTATCAGGAATTATCCGGTCCAACTGGGTTACCAGCTGATGCTGGGACTGCCGGGAGACAAAAAAGAGCATATTATGGTTACGGCCAGGAGAGCTGTAGAAGCCAGGCCTGACTTTATTCGCATTTATCCCACCGTAGTCCTGAAGGGCACCATTTTGGCCCGGTGGTACGAAAGAGGGATCTATCATCCCTTAAGTCTTGCTGAAGCGGTCGCTTATGCTGCCCACTGGTTAGGAACTTTTGCTTTGTATGATATCCCTGTTATCCGTATAGGTCTCCAGGCGGCGGAAAATTTGTCTTTTACACAGGACCTGGTAGCGGGACCTTATCATCCAGCTTTTGGTGAACTGACAGAAAGTTATTTGATGCGGGAACAACTTCTTTATTTCCTGAAAAAAATAAATTTCCAAGAACGAGATCTCCATCTTTTTATTAACCCCCGTGACCATTCTAAGGTGGTGGGCCAGAAACGCTCCACCATTAACTTCCTTAAAGAAAATTTAAAAATAGAGGAGATCAGGATTGTTCATGATCCTGCTATCAACAATGATGACATCGGGATTTTGGTACCATCTTCAAATAAGCCTCTCATTTTGGCGAGAAAGGAGTTTTTGGAAAAATATCGAATTAAGTAAAGCGTGAACAAGGAGGGGACGGAGAAGTTGTATCTGAAACGCTTGGAGATACAAGGGTTTAAATCCTTTGCCGATAAAACAAACCTGGAATTTAATCCTGGGATTACGCTGGTGGTAGGTCCCAACGGCAGCGGTAAATCCAATATAGCCGATGCCATCCGCTGGGTTCTGGGGGAACAAAGTGTTAAACACTTGCGCGGTGGAAAAATGGAGGATGTTATTTTTGCGGGCAGTGACAAGCGGCGGCCCCTTGGTATGTCAGAGGTCTCTTTAACCCTTGACAATTCTTCAGGGGTATTTCCCCTGGAATTTAATGAAGTCACTGTCACCAGGCGCTTGTACCGTTCAGGGGAAAGTGATTATTTAATTAACCGGGTCCCCTGCCGTTTAAAGGACGTCCATGAACTTTTTATGGATACGGGAGTAGGGCGGGAAGGTTTCTCAATCATCGGTCAGGGTAAGGTTGACGAGATTCTTACCGCAAAACCGGAAGAACGGCGCGGTTTGCTTGAAGAAGCCGCAGGTATTGTGAAATACCGGCATCGTAAGCGGGAAGCCGCCAAAAAACTGGAGGACACGGAGTCAAGCATTATCAGGATTAGTGATATTATCAGTGAACTTTCCCAGCAGGAGGAACCCCTGGCGGAACAGGCCAGGGTAGCTTCCATTTACCAACAGTATAAAGAAGAGCTTGACGCCCTGGAAATTGGCCTCCTGATTGATGAGGCTGAAAACGCCGGTAAGAGATTGGAAATAGCGAAAAACAACATCAGTAAAGAGGAACAGGAATGTCAGTCTCTCTCCTCCCGCTTCCATGGGCTGCAGGCCCAGGAAGAGGAGGAAAAACTGAAACTGCAGCAAAAGGAAGAGGATGTGGCCAGGTTTCAGGAGAAGGTGTACCAGCAAAACATCCTGCTGGAAAAATATGAAGGAGAAAAGAGGCTGGGTGCAGAACGGTTAGCTTCCCTGGAGAGAGAAGAAGTGGCACTGGAACGGGAACTGGCCCAGTTGAGGGAAAAGATCGCCCGTCTGGAGGAGGAAAGTTCCCGGCATCAAAGGGAAGGGGAGCAGCTTAGGGTCAACTTGCAGTTAGCCAAAACCAGTCTAAAAGAGTTTGAAAACCAGATTCACCAGGAATACAGCCGTCATTTACAAGACAGTGCAGAACTGGAAGGCTTAAAAACAGAACACTTTGCGTCATTACAGGACGAGACCAAAATAAACAATGAAATTACGAGTGTCAGACAACAAATAGCCAGCCTTGATCGTCAAAGGGAACTGTTAAAAAGTAAAAAGGAAACACTCTACCAGGAAAAACTTGAAACATTAGCCAAAGTGACGGAATTAAAAGAGTCCTTGCGGGAGAACCAGGCAGCCCTGGCTAATTTAGAGCAGGAATACAAGGCCCATGAGGAAAGGCTGAAAAAAGAAACCATCCTCTACCAGGAATTATTGCAGCAAAAACGCTGTTTAATGGATGAAAAAAATAATATCCTCTCCCGCCAGAAGGTTTTAGTAGAAATGGAGAGGGATGGGCAGGGATATGTCCAGGGTGTACGGGAACTCCTCCAGGCCGGTTACCAGAACAAGCTCCCCGGGATTTTGGGGACTGTAGCCCAACTGATTACTGTGCCTAAAGCCTATGAGACAGCCATAGAAGAGGTATTGGGCGGTTCACTGCAGTTCATTGTTACTGAGAATGATCAGTGTGCTCAGAATGCCATACAATACCTCAAAAACAAGGATAAAGGCCGGGCTACTTTTTTGCCTTTAAATACAATTAAAGGGAGTAAACCAACTGAGCATTTGCCTCTTAGTAAAGGTATCATCGGCCGTGCCAGCGAATTAGTAAGTTATGATAAAAAATTCGCAGGTATCATCGAGTACCTGTTGGGCCGGGTCTTTGTGGTGGAGGATCTGGTCACTGCTGTAGAAAAGGCCAAAGAGACTGGGTTTAGATACCGGATGGTTACTTTGGACGGACAGCTGGTGAATGCAGGCGGGTCTTTAACGGGTGGAAGTGTTAAAGCTGAAGCTACCGGAATTTTAAGTCGTAAACGCCATATTCAGGAACTGGCGGAGAAAGCGGCAGTATTGGAGGAAAAAATAATCCTGGGACAAAAGAGGCAACAGGAAAAGGAAAAATTCCTGCATTCGCTGCAGGCGGATATAGAGGGCTATAAGCAAAGAATACAGGCATGTTCCTTGAAAAACGTGGAATTGGAAAACACCATGGTCCGCTGGGAAAGCGAAGCACAGCGCTCTGGGCGGGATTTGGAAAGCTTAAAGTGGCAGCTGGAGGAAAACCAGGAAGAAAAAGAACGGCTGGAAAAAAGGATTATTGAACTGGAAAAGGAGAAAAGTCTGCTCATTGAGAGAACAAATGCTTTTCAGAGAAAAATTCAAGAACTCCAGGAGAGAATCAAAAACACACAGCAGGAACAATTAAACAAAAACGAGCAGTTATCCCAGTTAAGAGTACAGGTGGCCACCTGTGAAGAGAAATTGGCGAGCCACCATAAAGAAGCCCAGTATTACATACAGCAACTAAAAAGTCTTAAACTCGAAAAAGCCGGAAAAGAAAAGGAATTAACTGTACTCAGAGAGAAAAGACAGGAATTGCTGAATACCCAGTGTATTCTGGAAGAAGAACAAGGAAAAGTGCAAATAGCCCTGCAAGGGTTAGAAAAAGAGCTGGAAGCCTTGAAAATTGAAAAACAAAACATCCAGGAAATTTTAACAGAAGTTGGGCAAGAGATTAAAAAGCTGCAAGGCAAGCTCAGGGAAAAGGAAGAAAAAATCCACCAGTGGCAGGTCCAGCAGTCCAAAATGGAGACAGCTCTGGAGGCGGCGATGAGACGCATGAAGGAGCAATTTTCCCTGGAATTTCACCAGGCCAAAGACAGGGGAGCACAGATCCAGGATCGGAAGAAAACCCTGCAGCGCATTCATGAACTTAAGGAAGCAATTAATGCTTTGGGCAGCGTTAACCTGGTTGCCATCGAAGAATATGCCCGTTTAAAAGAAAGGTTAGAATTTCTTACCCGTCAGGTCGAAGATATGACGGCAGCGAAAGAGCGCCTGGAGCAGGTTATCCGGGAAATGGACCAGATTATGACGCGAAGGTTTAGGGAAACCTTTACCCTGGTGGATACAGCTTTCCAGGAAGTTTTTCGCCAGCTCTTTGGGGGTGGTCGTGCCCAGCTCATCTTAAACCAGCCTGAGAATATTTTAGAAACGGGCGTAGAGATTATCGTCCAGCCCCCGGGGAAAAAGACCCAGTCCCTATCTCTTTTATCTGGAGGGGAACGGGCTCTCACAGCTATTGCTCTTCTTTTGGCCATTTTGAAGGTTAAACCCAGTCCTTTCTGTGTCCTGGATGAAATTGAGGCCGCTCTGGATGAAGCCAATGTAGCCCGTTTTGCCCAGTTTTTGCGGGAATTTTCCCAGAAAACACAATTTATTGTGATCTCCCACCGCAAAGGGACCATGGAAGTTGCTGATGTCCTTTACGGTGTTACCATGGAAGAAACGGGGGTTTCCCGTCTATTATCGGTAAAACTAGAAGATGTGAGAAGAGAAGCCAGTTAATAGGGAGGAGGTTTTCTCTCTATTCTTTTTTAACGCCTGCTGCCGAACGTAGTAATACAGGCCCTGATAAGGAAAGCTAAATGTAGATTAAATACAGGAGGACAGGATAATGGGATTTTTTAGCAAACTGAAAGAAAGCCTTGTAAAAACGAAAGAAGCCTTTGTGGAAAAGGTCACGCAAGTGATTACCGGGAGAAAGCTTATCGATGATGAACTCTTTGATGAGTTGGAAGAAACCCTGATTCAGGCTGATGTAGGGGTAACTACCTCTCTCAAACTAGTAGAGGTTTTACGCAAAAAAGCCAAGGAACAGAAACTGGAGGAAGCCCATCAACTAAGGAGCCTTTTGGAAGAAGAGATTACCAGTATCCTCAAGGAAGGTGAACACAGTCTTAATATACAGAAAGGAAGAATGAATGTCATTTTAATTGTGGGAGTCAATGGGGCAGGCAAAACCACTTCTATTGGTAAACTGAGCTATAAATTGAAAACGGACGGTTATAAAGTACTGGTAGCCGCCGGGGATACCTTTAGGGCCGCAGCTATTGACCAGTTGGAGGTTTGGTGCCAGCGGGCCGGCGTGGACATTATTCACCACAAAGAGGGCTCGGACCCTGCTGCCGTGGTCTATGACGGTATTCAGGCGGCCAGGTCACGGAAAGCCGATGTCTTAATTATCGATACGGCAGGGCGTTTGCAGAATAAGACCAATCTGATGGAAGAACTGCGGAAGATACGGCGGGTGGTGGAACGGGAGATTCCCAGTGGGCCCCATGAGGTCCTTCTTGTCCTGGATGCCACCACAGGGCAAAACGCCTTATCCCAGGCCAGGATTTTTGGTGAAGTCGTACAGGTAAGCGGCGTTATCCTGACTAAACTGGACGGAACTGCCAAAGGCGGGGTTATTTTAGGGATTCAGAACGAATACAAATTCCCGGTGAAATTCATTGGCGTGGGCGAAAAAATGGAGGACTTAAGAGAATTTGATCCCCACACCTTTGCGAAAGCACTATTTGGTAAGAGTGAGGAGGAAGCATGATGATAAAAGTTGATCTGGCAGTAATCGGTGGAACCGGTGTGTATAAAGCGGATATGCTGGAACAGGTAAAAGATGTTGAAGTAGAAACTCCTTATGGTAAAGTGAATTTAATTATCGGTCATTATAAGGAGAGAAGTGTGGCCTTTTTGGCGCGTCACGGCAAAGGCCACTCCGTGCCGCCCCATCTTGTTAATTACCGGGCTAACATCATGGCCCTGAAAAAACTGGGAGCCAAAAGGGTGATTGCCACAGCTGCCGTAGGCTCCCTCAACGAAAAAATGGGGCCTAAGGATTTTGTGATCGTTAACCAGTTCCTTGATTTTACCAAGAGTCGGTCTCAGACATTTTTTGAGGGTGGCCCCCAGGGAGTTTTACATGTAGACGTTACCGATCCTTACTGCCCGGAAATCCGTGAATTTCTCCTGCAAAAAGCCCGGGAGTTAAATTTCAGGGTTCATGACGGGGGCTGCTATGTCTGTACGGAAGGACCCCGTTTTGAAACACCTGCGGAAATTAAAATGTTTAAAGTGCTGGGTGGTGACCTGGTAGGCATGACCAGTGTTCCTGAAGTGGTTTTGGCCCGGGAAGCCGGTTTATGTTATGCCACTGTAGCCATGGTGACGAATTTTGCTGCCGGCATTTCACCAGATCCTTTAACCCATGGAGAAGTTCTCCAGGTCATGAATGAATTGAGTGCCAATATTTCCCAACTGATTATGACCGTTCTGGAAACTATTCCGCTGGAAGGAAACTGCACATGCCGTAAGGGACCGGGTGAAGCAGGAAAATTTTAGGGAGGGTGATAAAGTGAAATCTGTGGAATGGAAAGGTAAAGCCCTGTGGCTTATTGACCAGACCCTTTTGCCGGCTGAACTGAAAGTAGTCTCCTGCCATACATACCAGGAGGTAGCCGAAAGCATAAAAAACATGAAAGTGAGAGGCGCCCCTGCGATTGGTGTAGCGGCCGCTTACGGGTTAGCCTTGGCAGCTATTGATTTTGCTGGCACGGAAACCGGAAAAATGATAGAGGAATTGAGCAAGGCCAAAGAAGTTCTGGCCCAGACCCGACCTACGGCGGTTAATCTTTTCTGGGCTCTGGAACGGATGGAAAGGGCCTGGCAGGAACACCGGGATAAGGATGTAGAAACTCTAAAAGCAGTGCTGGAAAAAGAGGCCCGGGCCATTGATGAGGAAGATCAGGCTATGAACAGGCGTATAGGGGCTTTTGGCCAAGAGTTAATTCCCGCCAAGGCCACGATCTTAACCCACTGCAATGCCGGAGCCCTGGCTACAGCAGGTTACGGTACTGCCCTGGGGGTGATCAGGGCCGCCCGGGAAGCGGGTAAATATGTACAGGTTTATGCCGGTGAGACCCGCCCTCTCCTGCAGGGGGCCAGGCTCACGGCCTGGGAATTGATGCAGGATAACATTCCCGTTACCCTGATCAGTGATAGTATGGCTGGGTACTTAATGCACCAGGGCAAGATAGATTTAGTCATCGTAGGGGCAGACCGGATTACGGCAAACGGGGACGTTGCTAACAAAATCGGTACCTACGGCCTGGCCGTCCTGGCCCATTATCATAAGATTCCTCTTTACGTGGCAGCTCCTCTTTCTACCATTGATATGAGTTTACAGGCTGGAGACCAGATTCCTATTGAGGAGCGGCACCATGATGAGTTAAGACGTTTGGGCAGTCTCCAGCTGGCACCCCAAGATGTAAAAGTATATAATCCTGCTTTTGATGTAACTCCTGCTTTCCTTATTACAGCCCTTATCACTGACCGGGGAATTGTAAAACCGCCTTATGAAGAAAACCTGGCCGTGCTTTTTAAGGGGGCGGGCAAGTGAAGTGGAGTCATTATAAAGACGAAATCATCCGTACCGGACAGGAATTAGTTGATCTGGGCCTGGTGGCGGCAACCTGGGGAAATATTAGCATCCGCTTGCCGGAGAATCAAGGGATAATCATTACTCCCAGCGGTATGGATTATTACCATACCAACCCTGAGGATCTGGTGGTTTTGGACCTTCAGGGTAAGGTTCTGGAGGGGAAGCGTAAACCTTCTAGTGAAAAACTCCTACACCTTACAATTTATCGGCATCGTCCCGATGTTCAGGCCGTTATCCATACCCACAGTCCTTATGCCACGGCTTATGCCGTCGTGAGAAAAGCCCTTCCTGCCCTGGTGGAAGACCTGGTACAGATTGTAGGCGGGGACGTTGAGGTGGCTGCTTATGCCAGCCCGGGAACCCAGGAACTGGCCGACAACGCCGTGAAGGCCCTTCACGACAAGATGGCGGTATTGCTGGCCAATCATGGAGTCATCGGTGTGGGCAGGGATATGACGGAAACTTTAAGAGTATGCCAGTTAATTGAAAAGACGGCACAGATAGGTATCATGGCCAAGATGCTGGGAGAACCTGTTCTTTTGAGTGACGATGAGAAAAGAATCATGCGCCAAGCCTATTTATTTCACTACGGACAAAAGGAGGGGAAGTAAATGACCGGATTGTTGATTAAGCATGCATTGATATTACCTATGAGTGAGGAATTAAAGGAAACTCCGTGGTTTAAAGGTGATATTTATGTTGAGGGAGACTTAATCAAGGAAGTAGGTAAAGAACTCTCACCTAATAATCCTCATACTACTATCCTGGATGGGCAAGATACGGTAGTCCTGCCGGGATTTGTAAATTGCCATACCCATGCAGCCATGACCCTGCTCAGGAGTTATGGCGATGATATGCCCCTGATGGTTTGGCTCTCTCAACGCATCTGGCCCCGGGAAGCACATCTCACGGAGGAAGATATTTACTGGGGGACAATGCTCTCCATCCTGGAAATGATTAAGTCAGGAACTACTTGTTTTGCCGATATGTACTTTTATATGGACCAGGTAGCCCGGGCTGTGGAAGAAACGGGAATGCGGGCTTCTCTTTCCCGGGGGATGATTGGCCTTGGTGATAAGGGAGAATTGGCTCTGCGGGAAAGTGAGGAGTTTGTGCAAAAGTGGCATGGCAAAGCCCAGGGCCGTATTACCTGTTTGCTGGGCCCCCATGCTCCCTATACCTGTCCTCCCCATTACCTGAAGGAGGTCATGGCCCTGGCCGACAGACTGGGGGTTGGCTTACATATTCATTTAGCCGAAACACGCACGGAAGTAGAAGATATACAGAAACAGTACGGTATGCCCCCGGTCAAGCTCATGGATTCTTTAGGCTTGTTTACTGACCGTCATGTTTTGGCCGCTCATTGCGTGCACCTGACTCCGGAAGAACGGGCCATCTTAATTAAGCATCAGGTTGGGATCGCCCATAACCCGGAAAGTAATATGAAACTGGCCAGCGGTGTGGCGCCCATTCCGGAACTGATCAGGGAAGGGGCCTGTGTGGGATTGGGGACCGATGGCGCTGCCAGCAACAATAACCTGGATCTCCTGGAAGAAATGAGAACCTGTGCCCTCCTGCATAAAGTAACGGCCCAGGATCCTACTGTGCTTCCTGCTTATCAGGTTTTAGAAATGGCTACCCGAAATGGTGCTCGGGTTTTGGGCCTGGACAAAGTGGGCATGATTGCACCGGGTCAGAAAGCAGATTTGATTATGGTCGATTTGCATAAACCTCACCTTACTCCCCTTCATGATCCTGTGGCCAATCTGGTTTATGCCGCCCAGTCTTCCGATGTAAGAAACGTGATTATCGATGGGAAGATTGTTATGAAGGACCGGCAGATGGTCACGATAGATGAAGAAAAGATCATTTATGAAGCTAAGAAACGTGGACAGGATCTGGTGAACAGATAACGATGGTGTGATAAAGACCTGCATTATTTTATGTATTTTATGCAGGTTTTTTTGTATTCAACGCTTCTTAACTTACTACATACTAGTATGATAAAATTGTTAAAGGAGTTAAATTGAAAGTGAGGATGAGACTAAGCCGCAACTCCCGTGAGAGAGCCCTTGTCAAAATTATTAAATCATGATATATATACTATTAAACTAGTATGGTAGTATGATAAGCTCTAAGCAAAGGTAATATGGAAGGGAGGCACACGAAAGTTTTGTTGATATTTGAGCGATTTCATCAGGAGTCTGCACGCGAGTATGTGTACAGATTGCTAAAAACAAACATTATCAACTTAACTCTCCCTCCGGGTCAAAGCATTTCGGAACAAGAAATTGCCGACCGGTTGAAAGTGAGTCGTACACCAGTGCGGGAGGCCTTTATCAAGTTATCCCAGGAAAATTTGCTGGATATTGTTCCGCAAAAAGGCACCTACGTTTCACTGATCGATACTGACCAAGTGGAAGAGTCTAAATTTGCCCGTGAAATACTAGAAAGAGAAGTGGTCCAGCAAGCCTGCCTTGCTTTTCCCAAGGAAGAATTGTTTCAGCTTCAGTCCTATGTCGCCCTACAAGAGTTGTGCATCGAGGAAAAGAATTATTTCAAATTTTTTGAGCTGGATGAACAAATGCATGGATCTATTTTTAAAGGATGCCAAAAAGCACGTATTTGGTCCATGCTGCAGCAGATGAATGCCCATTATAACAGGGTCAGAATCCTGAATTTATTGGTGGGTTATGACTGGGAACAATTGTTACATCAGCATAAAGAGCTCGTGCGTGCTATTCGGGAGAAAAATCAAACTTTGGCCCGGGAAACAATCAATCTACATCTGAACAAAGTTGTTGTTGATCTGGCGTATCTGCGCAAAGAATTTGGACATTACTTTGTGCCGCGAAACTAACGATTTTCAGATTAAAGAATTTATTTTGAAGGGAAGAGGAACACATTATGCTTATGTCATTTCGATGGTATGGGAGGCAAGATAAGATTCCACTTCGTTACATCAAACAAATCCCGGGCATGAAAAATATTGTCAGTGCACTTTATCATATTCCGGTGGGTGAAGTCTGGCCCTATGAAGAAATTGCCGAACTTAAAAGACAGATAGAAGATACTGGACTATTGTTTAAAACAGTTGAAAGTGTAAACGTACACGAGGATATAAAACTCGGTCTACCCACCAGGGACCGGTATATAGAAAACTACTGTACTACGCTCAAGAATTTGGCGAGAGCAGGTGTAAGCGTTGTCTGTTATAACTTCATGCCGGTTTTTGACTGGACCCGTACAGACCTTGCCAAAGTGCTGCCTGATGGTTCAACTACCATGTCTTATGACGAAAAAGTTCTCAGAGGTTTAAAGCCAGAAGTACTAGTCGAAGAAATGGAAAAGAGGTCCAATGGCTTCGAATTGCCCGGGTGGGAAAAAGAAAGGCTTGCAGAGATTAAGAGGTTACTGGAGTTATACCAGGACTTGGACGAAGAAAAACTCTTTGCTAACTTGAAGTATTTCTTGGAAGGAATTATCCCAACTGCCGAAGCGTGTGGCATAAAAATGGCGATTCACCCGGACGACCCACCCTGGTCTGTTTTTGGATTGCCACGTATCGTTGTCTCGAAAGAAAACTTAGAGCGCATTGTAAGTATGGTAGATAGTCCATCCAATGGGCTAACGGTTTGCAGCGGTTCATTAGGAGCTAATCCAGCCAACGACATCGTAGAAATATTCCGTTATTTTGGTAAATTGGGCAAAATTCACTTTGCTCACGTACGTAATATAAAAATTCAAGAACTGAAAGTTTTCCATGAAACTGCTCATAAGTCAGATGACGCGTCCCTCGACATGGTTGGTATCATGAAGGCCTTATATGAGACGGGATTTGATGGTCCACTTCGTCCGGATCATGGAAGAATGATTTGGGACGAAGATGGTAGACCTGGCTATGGGTTGTATGACAGAGCGCTGGGCGCAGTGTATTTAAGCGGATTATGGGATGCAATGACGAGCTTACAAATGGAGGCGATAACAGATGTGCAGAGACTTACGAGGTAAGGTAGCCGTAATCACCGGAGGGGGTGGTATCCTGTGCAGTGCTATGGCCAAAGAACTCGCCCGGCACGGAGCATCTGTAGCGATTCTCAACAGAACTTTGTCAAAAGCCAAAATAGTTGCTCAAGAGATCATGAACAGCGGCGGCAAGGCTATTAGCATTCAGTGTGACGTCTTGGATAAGAACAGCGTTATTCATGCTGCTTATGTTGTAAAACAGGAATTGGGTCCTTGTGATATTCTCATTAACGGGGCTGGTGGTAATCATCCTCAAGGCTCTACAACCAAAGAAACCCTTGAATTAAAAGATTGGCGTAACCGGAATGAACAAATGAACACTTTTTTTGACCTCTCACTGGAAGGATTCCAACATGTCTTTGACCTTAACTTCATGGGAACCTTTATTCCTACGCAGGTCTTTGCCGAACAGATGGTGGGCAGGCCGGGAGCAGTTATTATTAATATCTCTTCTATGAGTGCGTTCTGTCCGATGACTAAGGTGCCCGCATACAGCGCAGCTAAGGCTGCCGTCAGCAACTTCACTCAATGGTTAGCTGTTCATTTTGCCGATGTAGGGATCAGAGTCAACGCCATAGCGCCGGGCTTCTTTATTACTGAACAAAATCGTACACTGCTAACTAATCCTGACGGTTCACTGACCCCTCGGGGTCAAAAAGTAATCGCCCATACGCCCATGCGCAGGTTTGGCAAACCCGAAGACTTGTTGGGGACCCTCTTATGGTTGATTGATGAAAATGCTTCCGGTTTCGTTACCGGTGTAGTTGTTCCCATTGATGGTGGTTTCCTGGCCTATTCGGGTGTCTAAGAAGATCGCAGGTGTTCTCATTCTTTTCCCCCCTATACTATGCCAAATGAAGGAAAAATGGTAAGTTTGTGGAATAAAAACAGGGGCCTACTCGAAATTCCCACAATAAAGAGGTGTTGTTTCATGCGTGCTATTCAGATTGCTAAACCAGGTGAATTATCAATTATAGAAGTAGAAAAACCCCAACAGATCGCTAAAGGCCATGTCCTGATCCAGGTCAAAGCCATGGGAATCTGTGGTTCAGACATGCATGCCTATCATGGTACATCGGCCTTGGTAACGTACCCACGGATTATTGGTCACGAAGTTGTAGGGGAAATAGTGGGAATTGGTGAGGAGGTTACCGGCCTCCAAAGGGGAGACCGTGTGGTGATGGACCCGGTAATACCTTGTGGTGAATGTTATGCCTGCAGGGTGGGCAGGCAGAACGTTTGTCGAAACTTGCAGGTGCGCGGCGTCCACGCCGATGGCGGTTTTATGGAATACCTGATGCTTCCTGTTGCCTCCGTGCATAAGTTTTCCAGGGATATTCCCTGGGAAGAGGCTGTCTTAATTGAACCCTTCACTATTGCTGCCCAAACCCTGTCCCGCGGTCGGGTAACAGGTGATGATACTCTGGTTATCTTTGGGGCGGGTCCTATTGGCTTGGTCATTTTACAGGGGGCTAAGCGCCTGGGAACGAAAGTTGCCATCATTGATATTGTGGATGAACGCTTAAACTCAGCGAAAGAATTAGGTGCTGACCTGGTGATTAATTCTCATCAGGAAGATGTAGTGGAAAAAGTGGCCGGGTTTACCGGAGGAGAAGGACCCAGTGTTATTGTGGAAGCTGTAGGTATACCCCAGCTGTTGGAACAGGCTGTAGAAATGGCTTCACATGCAGGACGCATCGTTAACCTTGGTTTTGCTTCACAGCCTTCACAGATTGCAGAGTTACCCATTACCAAGAAAGAGCTCGACATTATCGGTTCCAGACTCCATAACCATAAATTCCCTGAGGTTATTGGCTGGTTTGAAAGAAAGGAAGTGAATCCCCAATCCTTAGTATCACATGTTTTTGATTTTCTTCTGGTTCACGAAGCCATCACCCTAATGGAGACCAAACCCCAGGAAACATGTAAAGTTATCCTTCGCTTACCGTAAGGCGGAGGCTGCGGTATAACATCTTACAGATACCGTTGTTCCCGCTGATAGGTATATTACTATAAATATATTCAGGAAGGAGGGAATAAAGGGAATAATCTGAAGATCCTTAATATGGTATTCTTTTTATTTTGATGGGAGGGTGATTGTGTATGAAAAAGTTTAAAAACATGCTTGCTATTTTGCTTGTGGTTGTCATGGCGGCTGCCCTTGTTGTAGGCTGTGCTAAATCAGAACCTAAAAAAGATGCTGCCTCTAAAGCTCCGGAGAAGATCGTGCTCAAGTTTGGCCACTTAGCTGATGAAAACAATACCTGGCATAAAGGTGCCTTAAAGTTTAAGGAATTAGTAGAAAAGAACTCCAACGGCCAGATCGAAGTTAAGGTTTATCCCAATGAACAGTTGGGTAAAGAAAAAGACTTGGTGACCAGTATTCAAACCGGCACTGCCGATATTGGTATTTTCGGAGAAACCCTTACTACTTTCGGGGCTAGCAAAACTATGATGGTAGCTACTCCCTACCTGTTAAGAGACTCTGCTCACCTGCACGCTGTAGCTGGTGGCGAGATTGGTAAGGAAATTGAGCAACAAATTATCGACAAAGTGCAATTAAGACCCATTGCTTACTTTGAAAGAGGACCCAGAGAACTGACTTCTAACAGACCTATTAAAAAACCGGAAGATCTCAAAGGTCTGAAGCTTCGTGTACCAAACGTACCTCTTTTCGTAAAAACCTGGGAAGCCTTGGGCGCTAAGCCTACCCCCATGGCCTTCTCCGAAGTGTTTACCAGCTTGCAGCAGGGAACCATCGAAGGTCAGGAAAACCCCTATGCCCTTATCAAAAGTGCTAACTTCTATGAAGTACAAAAATACCTCAACAAGACATCCCATGTTCGCGGCTGGATTTATGTTTGCATCGGCGAGAAAAAATTCAAGTCTCTTTCTCCTGAACTGCAAAAGGTTATTCTAGATGCCGGCAAGGAAATGCAGAAATATGAAAATGAACTCTTCAAGGCCGAAGAAGCAGAATTAGAGAAATTCCTAAAAGAGAAGATGACCTTCGTAGATGTGGATATGGCTGCCTTCCAGGCGAAAGCCAGAGAAGCTGTGCTGGCTAACTTAGATGAAGAACAAAAAGCCATTTATAACAAGATTGTCAATATGAAGTAGTTTCTAATTACCAGCTAAATTTACGTGCAGACCCTATGGGGGTCTGCACGTGCCTTTAAGCAAAAGGGGGGATAGAATGAGTTTTATCATTGGTCTACTGGACAGAATTTTGAAATATGGAGCCATTTCCAGTTTAGTCGCCATGGTTATGACTGTTTTGCTTCAGGTCTTTGCCCGGACTTTTTTACCCAAGGTACCACCTTGGACCGAGGAAGCCTCCAGGTTGTTTTTTATTTACACCGTGGGTTTTGCCGCGGGCTTGGGGATCAAAGAGAGAGCATATGTGAATGTTGATACCTTTTTAATGATGCTGTCAGAACGTAGTAGAAAGTATTTGGAAATTGTTTTGGATTTTGTATTATTTCTTTTTGTGGGTTTATTAGTGTATGAGGCTTATACCCTTGTTTTAGCCGTAAAAGGCCAAATTTCAGCGGCCTTGCTGTGGCCCATGGAGATTTTCTATGGCGGCATTCTCTTAATGGTTACTTTCATTGCTGTATATCTTATACTCAATATACTTTCCAGTCTTAAAGAACTTTCCCGGAGAAAGGTAGGTGATACCCGATGACTTTATTACTTTTCGGTGTTTTTATTGTCTGCCTGTTTTTAGGTTTACCCGTAGCCTTTTCCCTCGGCTTATCTTCACTGGCATATATCTTAGCATCGGATATCCCTTTAAATATAATTCCCCAGCGGATGTTTTCCGGCATTGACTCCTTCGTGCTATTGTGTGTTCCCGGCTTTATTCTGGCCGGTAACTTAATGAACATAGGGGGTATAACGGAGAGGATTATCGGTTTCTGTAACGCGGCCGTAGGCCACATCCGGGGAGGCCTGGGTATTGCTAACGTAGGTGCTTCCATGGTGTTTGCCGGTATTTCAGGTACAGCAGTGGCTGATACAGCCAGTATTGGTTCTGTGATGATTCCTTCTATGGTAAAAGAGGGGTATGAAACCGATTTTTCCTGTGCTGTAACTGCTTCGTCCTCAACCATAGGGCCCATTATTCCGCCCAGTCTTCCTATGATTATTGCCGGAACGATTACGGGCTTATCCGTCAGCCGGCTCTTTGTGGCAGGGGCCATACCAGGTCTTTTACTTGGCGTAGGACTGGCTGGCGTTTCTTATTATATCTCTCGCAAGAGAAATCACCCTAAAGGCGAAAGGTTTTCTTTAAAACACTTGTTCAAAACTTTCTATGGTGCTTTTTGGGCTTTGCTGATGACCTTTATCATTTTGGCCGGTATCATCGGTGGTTTCTTTACACCTACCGAAGCATCCATGGTAGCAGTAGCCTATGCCATTTTTGTGGGTTTTTTTGTCTATAAGGAGTTACATCTTAAGGATTTACCCAGAATATTTTTGGAATCAGCCATTACGACGGCTTCCCTGATGGTCCTTGTTGGTTTTGCCAATGTTTTTGCCTGGATTTTAACCACGGAACAGATTCCCCAGATGGTAGCTGATGCCATGCTGAGTGTCACGAAAAATAAATATCTTATCTTACTTCTGGTTAATCTCTTGTTGCTTTTTGTAGGAACCTTTATGGAAACCATTGCCGCCCTGATGATTCTCTTTCCCATCTTACTCAAGGTAGGGACGGCGGTAGGGGTGGATCCCATTCAATTTGCGGTAATCTGTGTCTTAAACTTGGTCATTGGTTTAACGACGCCGCCCGTAGGTGTGTGTTTATTCGTAGCTTCCAGTATTGGTAAAATCTCTCTAGGGAAATTAACCCGGGCGATTTTGCCTTTCCTGGCCGTGAGCCTGTTTGTTCTGTTGCTTGTTACTTATGTTCCCGCCATCACCCTCTTTTTACCTAATCTAGTCTTTGGCAAATAAGCTGAAACATCCGTGGCTTAATTTCATCTAGGCTGGCGCGGACATCCTATCCGCGCCTATGCTTTTTAACAGCATGAGTGCCTAGTAACTTAATATTACTACAAACTGCCAACTACGAACTTTCGGATTTCGGAAATCGGAATGTCGGTAAGTGTAAAAACAGGTAAGCGTAAAAATGTTGACAGTGATGCAGTAAAAGTGTAGAATAACCCTGTTAAGTAAATTTCCTTAACAGCATGGGTGGTGGGAGTTGTGTATGATATCGCCCGGCGATCTTTATTGTTTGATTTTTATGGTCAACTATTAACCGAAAAGCAGCAAGAAATCTATGACCTTTATTTTCAGCAGGATTTGTCCCTGGGGGAAATTGCGGAACTGCACAAGGTTTCACGTCAGGCCATCTATGACCTGCTAAAAAGAACAGAGGAGACGCTGGAAGAATACGAAAGCAAGCTGGGATTGGTGAAAAAACACAAGGATAGCGCGGAAATACTGAAACAGGTCCAAAAGAGATTAGAAAGTATCCAGGAGAAATACGGTGTCCATGAAATGACGGAAGTGTATCATCTTTTGCAAAAAATGGCTGAAGCATAAAAAGGCGGTGAAACATATGGCTTTCGAAGGTTTATCGGAAAAACTCCAGGGCATTTTTAAAAATTTACGCGGCAAGGGTAAATTAACGGAAAAAGATGTTAATGAGGCCATGCGGGAAATACGGATGGCTCTTTTAGAGGCGGATGTCAATTATAAAGTTGTTAAAGATTTCGTGAATCGGGTTAAGGAGAGGGCTGTTGGTGTAGAGGTCTTAGAGAGCCTTACACCCGGACAGCAAGTCATTAAAGTAGTGCATGATGAAATGACCCAGCTTATGGGTGGCACCCAGAGCAAAATAAATTTGGCCTCCAAACCTCCTACCATCGTCATGATGGTGGGCTTACAGGGTTCGGGTAAAACCACTTCCAGTGGTAAACTGGCCAGGCTCTTTAAAAAACAAGGACGACGTCCTTTGCTGGTAGCCTGTGATATTTACCGGCCCGCGGCCATCAAGCAGCTTCAGGTTTTGGGTGAGCAGCTGGAGATTCCCGTTTTTTCCATGGGGGACAAACAAAATCCTGTGGATATTGCCAAAGCAGCCAGGGCATATGCGGAAAACCAGGGCCATGATCTCATGATCGTGGATACCGCAGGCCGTCTCCATATTGACGAAGCTTTGATGTCCGAGCTGGAAAACATCAAAGCCAATATCCGTCCCCATGAGATTCTGCTTGTGGTTGATGCCATGACAGGACAAGATGCCGTCAACGTAGCGGAGACTTTCAACGCAAGGCTAGGTTTAGACGGTGTTATCCTCACTAAACTGGATGGAGATACCCGGGGGGGAGCTGCCCTTTCCGTAAAAGCCGTAACAGGAAAACCCATTAAGTTTGTGGGTATGGGTGAAAAGCTCGATGCCCTGGAACCCTTTTATCCCGACAGGATGGCCTCGCGGATTTTAGGCATGGGTGATGTGCTGACCCTGATCGAGAAGGCTCAGGCCAATTTTGACGCCAAAAAAGCCGAGGAATTGGAACGTAAATTACGTAAGGCCGAATTCACCCTGGAAGATTTTCTGGACCAGATCCAGCAAATGAAATCTATGGGACCTCTGAGTGAATTGATGGGGATGCTGCCGGGAATGGGGCAGATGAAAGCCCTTAAAGGTATGGAGATTAGTGAAAAAGATGTGAAACATACGGAAGCCATCATTCGCTCCATGACTAAGGAAGAAAGAAGGCACCCGGAAATTATTAATGGCAGCAGGAGAAAACGTATTGCCCTGGGGAGCGGTACTTCTGTACAGGAAGTAAATAAACTCCTTAAACAGTTTGACCAGGCCCAGAAAATGATGAAACAGATAGCCCAAATGCAGCATGCGGCGAAAAGTGGCAAAAAAGGTGGCTTTAAACTGCCTTTCTTTAAATAATAACGACTATCCGCTAACCGTTTTCCGCTATCAGTTATAGGAGAACAGGTTTTGCTATTGGGAAGTAGGGTACACCACAGACACAAGTCTCGCAATGTCGGAAGTCGGAGGGCGGATAGTCACAAATATTTGAACTTTATCAAGGAGGTGATATTCATGGCAACAAGAATCAGGCTGAGACGTATGGGTGCTAAGAAAGCTCCTTTTTATCGCTTGGTAGTGGCTGATTCACGCTCTCCCCGCGATGGACGCTTTATTGAGGAAATTGGTTATTACGATCCCACCAAGAACCCAGCAGTCATTCAAATTGATGAAGAAAAAGCACTGAAGTGGTTGAAAACCGGTGCGCAGCCTTCCGATACTGCTAGAGCATTACTGAACAAAGCTGGTGTATTGAGTAAGCTGGGTGAGTAACGCCGATGCTTGGGGGTAAGGTATATGGAAGAATTAGTAAAAACATTAGCTCAGGCCCTGGTGGACAGGCCGGAAGCTGTAACTGTGACGAGACGCGAAGATGGTGATGCTGTTATCATTGAGCTGCGCGTAGCGCCTACAGATATGGGGAAGGTCATTGGTAAACAGGGTCGGATCGCTAAAGCGATACGGACTGTCGTTAAGGCAGCTGCGGTACGTGAAGAAAACAAGAAAGTTATTGTGGACATCATTGAGTAGAGGGGGGCCATCCTGGCCTCTCTTTCCTTAGTTTATGAGTTCACGAGTTAACAAGTATGGGAGTTTGCTTAGTTCTTTCGTTTGTGAACTCCCCTTGCTTTTTAACTCGTAAGCTCATAAACTGAAGTGTTGAGGAGGAAAATATGGATAAAATAACAATCATGCGCAGGATTAAAGTAAAAGCCATTGTTACGGAAAGGTTAAAACATGAACTGGTGCAGCAGATCCAGGAAGGAATAAAAAAGATAGAGATGGAATTAAGTTTCCTGGAACAGCGTAATAAAAGGGCCCTTACTGAGTTGACACTGAAAGCTTCTCCTCAGGTCCAGGCCGTCAGGGAACAGTTCGAGTGGGAAAAAAAGAAACGGGAAGAAGGGAGGGCCGCCCTTTTGGAGCAGCTTAAAAAGATTAATGGCCTGGAGGAAGGTACGGAAGTCTTACAGGGTGAAGTGGAAGGCCCTGTGGAGATTAAGCCGGGTGATAACTGGGATGAGATTTTGGACAAAGAGATCATCATTAAAGATGGTGTGGTCATTCATATAAGATAAAGGTGATTCCGGGATGTACATAAAAATTGGACAAATCATCAATACCCACGGGCATAAAGGTGAATTAAAGGTTTATCCTTTAAGTGACGATCCCCGGCGTTTTTATGAGTTAGAACATGTTTATATTAAAAGAATTGGTGACTATTTGAAATATCATGTTAAAAGTGTCCGACTCCACCACAATGCGGTGATTATTGCTCTCCGGGAAATTCCTGACATGAACGAAGCCGAAAAAATGAAAGGACTCTATCTGGAACTTCCTGCAAGCGAGCTTAGACCCTTACCGCCGGGACATTATTATCATTTTCAAATCGTGGGACTGGAGGTTTACGAAAATGATCATTACCTGGGTAAGGTAGAGGAAATATTGGAAACTGGCAGCAATGATGTGTATGTGGTGAAGAAGGAACAGGGAAAACCAATTTATTTACCAGCCTTAAAAGAGGTTATTAAAACCATAGACCTGGATTCCGGTAAAATGGAGGTAAAAATACCACCGGGACTGTTGGAGTAGTGAGAAGCATGGATATTTATGTATTTACCATCTTTCCCGAGATGTTTGAGGGGCCTTTAAACACCAGCATCCTAAAAAAAGCCCAGGAGAAAAAAATACTAAACATCCAGCTCATTGATTTTCGCCCTTATTCACCCACTAAACATAAAAATGTGGATGATGCTCCCTTTGGTGGAGGGGCTGGAATGGTCTTGAAACCGGATCCTATTTACCTGGCCTTGGAAGATAAACTGGGTGATTTATCCACTTATCCGGGCCAAATTCTTTTGATGTCACCGCAGGGCATCCAATTCAACCAGGAACTGGCCAAGGAATTAGCCAAAGAGCAGAGCTTAGTCTTTATTTGTGGCCATTATGAAGGTTTTGACGAAAGGGTCCGGGCTTTAGCCCATAAGGAAATCTCCATTGGGGACTATGTGCTCACAGGGGGAGAGCTTCCTGCCATGGTGATTATTGATGCTGTGAGCCGTTTGATCCCGGGGGTGTTAGGTGAAAGGGAATCCGTTGTGTCTGATTCTTTTTACGATGGGCTCCTGGAATATCCCCACTACACACGACCCCGGTCTTTTAGGGGAATGGATGTACCGGAAGTACTGCTCTCAGGAAACCATGAAAAAATTCGCCTGTGGCGGCGCAAAGAATCCCTGAGACGAACCTTAAAGCGCCGCCCGGAACTGCTGGAAAAAGCAAACCTTACCAAGGAAGATTTAAAGCTTTTGGCGGAGATTGCCAGTGAGGAGAAAGGAATCAATGGCTAACCGTATATTTTTAGGACTTGTCCACTATCCTGTTTATAATAAAAATCTGGAAACAGTGGCTACTTCTGTTACCAACCTGGATATTCATGATATTGCCCGCTGTGCAACCACTTATAACCTGACGAAGTATTACGTGATTCACCCTTTGCCTACACAGCATAAACTGGTTCAGGAAATTATCGACTACTGGCAGAAAGGTTATGGGGCCCAGTACAATCCCGATCGCAAAGAAGCCTTAAACCGTGTTGAACTCATAGATTCTATTGAGGCGGCCAAGAAAAAAATCCAGGAACAGTTTAGGGGACCTGTCTACACCGTGGTTACCGATGCCCGGGTTTACCCCCGGACCATTGGTTACCGGGCTTTAAGGGAAATTATCGAGCGGGATGAAGAAAATAATTTTCTTTTTCTTTTTGGAACGGGTTGGGGAATGATTAAAGAGGTTATGGAAAATGCCGATTACGTTCTAGAACCTATCTACGGGAAGGGTACCTATAACCATCTCTCGGTGCGCAGTGCGGTAGCCATCATTTTAGACAGGATTTTCGGCGAAAATTGGTGGGAATAAGTTGTTTTTAAATTTAACTTTATGATATAATACTTGACGGTTACCTGCCGTAATGGCTATCAGGACGGTCCGCTGTCTTGACAAAGGAGCAAGATATGAACGTCTACGCGGGAAGGAGGTATGAGTATGGATCTGGTGAAAGCTGTGGAAAAAGAACAAATGCGTCAAGATATTCCTGAGTTTCGCCCCGGTGATACCGTACGTGTTAACGTCAAGGTTATAGAAGGGAACCGTGAGAGAATTCAGGCCTTTGAAGGTGTAGTTATCAAAAGAAGAGGCAGCGGCTTAAATGAAACATTTACTGTACGCCGTGTATCTTACGGTGTTGGTGTAGAGCGGTGCTTCCCTGTACATTCACCCAGAATTGATAAGATAGAGGTTATCCGTAAAGGCCGTGTGCGCAGGGCAAAACTTTACTACCTCCGTCGACTCACAGGAAAAGCCGCCAGAATTAAAGAAAGAGAATAAGCACGATAGGAAGGGACTGAGCTGTCAGTCCCTTTTAACCTATTCCAGGAGGAGATGAAGGTGAGAGAAGTAGAAAGGGAGAATAAAAGGAATAAAGGTACTTTTACTTTGCGAGAACTGTTGCAGTCTTTGTTTATTGCTCTTATCCTGGTAGTGATTATTAAAACATTTATCATGCAATTATTCTGGATACCCTCCCGTTCCATGGAGCCTGTATTATTAATTAATGACCGGATCGTGGTGACAAAATTCAGCTATTGGTATCGAGAACCCCAGCGCGGTGATATCATTGTTTTCCGCTTTCCCAAAGATACTACCAAGCATCTGGTTAAACGGGTTATTGGTATGGGCGGAGAAATTATTAGTATCAGGCATAATCAGGTTTACATAAATGGCAAGTTATTAGACGAACCTTATATTAACAACGGAAAATATCAAGATTTCGGACCCATTGTGGTACCGGAAAACCATTATTTTGTTTTAGGCGATAACCGGGACAGCAGTGAAGACAGCCGTGCCTTTGGCTGTGTTCCCTCCCAACTGGTGGTGGGGAAAGCCCAATTCCGCTATTGGCCCCTCGCCAGGCTAGGGAAAATTTATTAAGGGGGCGTATACGTGATTCAATGGTTTCCTGGTCACATGGCCAAAACGAGAAGACTCATTGCCGAAAATCTAAAATTAGTTGATGTTGTTGTGGAAATAGTAGATGCCCGCTTGCCTTTAAGCAGCCGGAATCCTTTAATCGATGAGATAGTCGGCGATAAACCCCGGATAATGTTGTTAAACAAGGCAGATTTAGCCGATGAGACAATGACCCGCCAGTGGGTTAAATATTACAGCGACCTGGGAATTGCTGTATTGCCTTTTAATGCTCTGAAAGGGGTTTCGCACAGCGTTAAAAAGCAGTTATTAGAGGCCATTAAAGGTGAGGCTCAGACCCTTTTGGAGAAACGCCAAAAAAAAGGGATCATTAATAAAACCATCCGTATAATGATTGTTGGCATACCCAATGTGGGTAAGTCTACCCTGATCAATGCGCTGGTAGGGAAAAGCGCTGCGGAAACTGCCGACCGCCCCGGTGTCACCAGAGGAAAGCAGTGGATTCGTTTGGAAAAAGATTTAGAGCTTCTGGATACGCCGGGTATTTTATGGCCGAAATTTGCAGACCCTCAGATAGGGTTCAAGCTGGCCGCCACTGGAGCCGTCAGCGAAAATGTTTATGATCCGGTAGAACTCAGCCTTCAGCTTTTGAACTGGCTTGCTTTACATCTTCCGGGGCGGATTGAGGCCCGGTATAGGATTACGAAAAATAAGGATGCTCTTGTCATGCTGACTGAGATCTGTAAAAGAAGAGGCTTCCTGCGGCAGGGCGGGGTGCCCGACCTGGAAAAGGGAGCCATTATACTGCTGGATGAGTTTCGAGCCGGCAAACTGGGTCAGGTGACCCTGGATGAAGCACCGGAAAAATAAATTTCTATATATAACAATATTTATAAAATGTTAATATTCAACTATAATATGACTAGATGAGGATAGATTTATGAAGTCTCAACTTTTGACAGTAGAAGAAATCAGGAGAATGCTGTCCACAGCTTCCCGGGAGAATTTACCCCAGGTGATGGCCCAGTTTCGGGACGACCCGCGTAGAGGTGTCCAGAACCTGCTTAGCCGCTATCAAAAAGAATTAGCCTTGCAAAGGGCTGAAGAAGAACGCCTTGGTCAACTATGGGAAAAGGAACTGTTCTTACGGAAATGCGGCTATCAACATGTGGCCGGAATTGATGAAGCCGGTCGTGGTCCCCTGGCTGGGCCTGTAGTGGCCGCCTGTGTCATTTTACCTTCTGCCTGTACCCTTCCCGGCCTCAATGACTCGAAACTATTGAGTCCGGACCAGCGGGCCGTGCTGGCAGGATTAATCAAACAACAATGTATAGCCTGGAGCATTGCCATCTGTGATCATCAGGAAATTGATCGTATCAATATTTATCAAGCGACCATTAAAGCCATGGTAAAAGCGGTACAATCTCTAGAAGTCCAACCTGATTACCTGATTATTGATGCTTTAAAAATTCCCGTCAGTATTCCCCAGGAAGGTATTATCCAGGGAGATAGTAAATGTGCGGCCATTGCCGCAGCATCTATCTTAGCCAAAACCTACCGGGACGGGATCATGGATATCCTTGATGAAATCTACCCCCAGTATGGTTTTAGAGAAAACAAAGGATACGGTACTCCCCGTCATCTGGAAGCCATTAAGCGCTATGGGCCTTGTGAAATCCACCGGCAAAGTTTTATTCAAAAAATAATGAAAAAAACTGACAATCATATAGGAT
>CAZWTM010000020.1:0-42473 GCA_964637385.1 uncultured Peptococcaceae bacterium | reverse complement strand
CAATTTTTTTCTGTTTTCTCTATTTTCTTTTTTCACCAATCAAATAATTTTATCCAAGTAATATTCTGCCCCTTATCCCATCTATGGATTGTAATAAAACAAAAAACCAACATTTATCAGTCACTACACTAATAAATGTTGGCTTACACTACGACTGGTATTTATAACCTTTCGTGCGGTCTTCCAACCTAATTTTTTAATTTCTCTTCTAGATCTTGGCTAACAGTTATTACAATTATTTTTTCACCGGTTTTCGTACTTACATCAGAATGTATACTAATTATTTCAATATCAATAATTTCTTTAATCAGTTTTGTAAAGTATTCTTTAGCATTTTCGAATAACATGGTCCGGATCCGCTTAATTAATTCTACACCACTTTTGTCTTTTGCCAATCTTTGCTCTGCCTGGCTAAGGAAGCCTTTTTGTCTTATAATAATCATATCTTCAAAAATTCTCGTTCTTATCTGTTTAGGGCCTCTACCCATAAATTCTACTTCAAACTTAGTTACTATCTCACTAATCTTTGCTTCGATCTGCCCTTTCGTCATTTAAAACATCCTTATTTTCTGGTATGTTGTTTGTATTTATAGTTAATTTATGAAGGAATGACATTGGAATGTTTACGGCTTGCATGATTTGCCTTCCGTTTAACCTTCCAAGTAGAAAATATAATAACTCAATATAATTTTGGCACAAATCGTTTAAGAATGCAATCCTAATGAACCAGCAAATACAAGGATGATTGGCAATTATGTATGATTATTGAACGCCTTCTGGTTGTCTTGGCTGATTTTTATTTACGGAAGGTAAAACTTCATGTTGTGTAGAAAATAATTAAAAGTACAAAGTATGATTAAGGAGAGAAAACTATGTTTAAAAACTATTGCCCCCTTTGTATAAGTGATAAAAACCTTTGTGCATACTGCAAGATAATTTCAGGGCCACCCACCCATTTCAGAAAAAGATGGAAAGAATCCGATCTGACCTTCGAAAAATTAATGGAGATAAAGAAGAAGGGGGAAGAAAATATTAAAATCAGGGAAAAGGGCTACAAACTTCCTGAAAGCAACAGGGAAGCAATACAAAAAAAAAGCGGGGACCTATAAGAGGTCCCTGCTGTTTTTTAATAATCCATGGGGGGCATGGGAGGAGTGTTTTCTTTCTTGGGTATATCTGTAATTATCACATCAGTGGTTAAGAGCATGGCCGCGATGCTGGCTGCATTCTGCAGGGCGTTGCGTGTCACCTTGGTGGGGTCGATGATACCCTTTTCCATAAGGTTGGTAAATTCCCCAGTGACAGCATCAAAACCTTGGCCATGGGGTAAATCTTTGGCTTTTTCCACGATGACGGAACCTTCCTGGCCGGCATTATAGGCAATTTGCCGTAAGGGCTCCTCTAAAGCCCTGCTTACGATTTGTACACCCAGCAGTTCATCGCCCTGAGCCTCCACTTTATCCAGCACTTTGGCTGCCTGTAAGAGGGCTGTGCCGCCACCGGGGACGATACCTTCGGCTACAGCAGCCCGCGTGGAGTTTAAGGCATCCTCAATGCGCATTTTCTTTTCTTTGGCTTCAGTCTCTGTAGCGGCACCGATTTCCAGAACAGCCACACCGCCGGAGAGTTTGGCCAGACGCTCTTCTAATTTTTCTCTGTCATATTCAGACTTGGTTTCTTCTTTCTCTGTTCTGATCTGGGCTATTCTGGCCTGGATGGTTTTGGGGTCGCCGGCACCGTCAACGATGGTGGTGTTCTCTTTTTCCACTCTTACTAAACGGGCCCGGCCCAGCATGGATACTTTAACGTTTTCCAGTTTAAAGCCCAGCTCTTCGGAGATGACTTGGCCTCCGGTTAAAATCGCGATATCGGAGAGCATGGCTTTACGCCTGTCACCAAAGCCGGGGGCTTTCACGGCTGCACACTTCAGGGTGCCGCGCAGTTTGTTGACCACTAAGGTGGCCAGGGCTTCACCTTCTACATCTTCGGCAATAATTAAGAGGGGTTTGCCCTCCCTGATTACTTCCTCCAGCACAGGAAGCAGTTCTCTAATGGCACTGATTTTCTTGTCGCAAATAAGAATGTAGGGCTCTTCCAATACGGCTTCCATGCGTTCAGTATTGGTAACCATGTAAGGAGAGATATAGCCGCGGTCAAACTGCATACCTTCCACGACTTTTAAGTTGACCCCCATGGTCTTGCCATCTTCTACAGTAATGACACCTTCACGACCTACTTTTTCCATGGCATCGGCGATGATGTTGCCGATTTCCGGGTCGTTGGCGGAAATGGTGGCTACCTGGGAGATCTCAGCCCGGTTTTCAATAGGTTTACTTATCCTGTGAAGTTCTTCCACTACGGCATTTACCGCTTTTTCGATACCCTTCTTCAGGAAGATAGGGTTCGCCCCGGCGGCTACGTTTTTAAGACCTTCTTTAATAATGGCTTGTGCTAAAACGGTAGCCGTCGTAGTACCGTCACCCGCCACGTCATTTGTCTTGCTGGCTACTTCTTTAACCAGCTGGGCACCCATATTCTCATAAGGATCTTCCAGTTCAATTTCTTTGGCAATGGTTACGCCGTCATTGGTGATAGTAGGAGAACCGAATTTTTTAGCGAGAACGACATTGCGCCCTTTAGGACCCAGGGTAACTTTGACGGCATTGGCCAGAGTGTCCACACCTTTTTCCAGGGACCTGCGGGCAGCTTCCGAGAAAACAAGAGCTTTTGCCATAGTTTACCTCCTTCCAGATATTTCTTTATTAAAGGACGGCCAGGACTTCGCTTTCTTTCATTATGTAGAGTTTTTTGCCGTCCAATTTAACCTCTGTTCCGGCATAAGCCGAGAAGAGAACCCGGTCACCAGTTTTAACTTCCAGGGGAATACGTTGACCC
The DNA here is from genome assembly GCA_964637385.1 of uncultured Peptococcaceae bacterium. Taxonomy (GTDB): domain Bacteria; phylum Bacillota; class Peptococcia; order DRI-13; family DRI-13; genus Thermanaerosceptrum. The sequence goes on along the minus strand of CAZWTM010000020.1, from coordinate 39,578 downwards.
TTATCTCCCAGGGCTCCGGGACCGACGGCCAGTACCTTGCCTTCCTGGGGTTTTTCCTTGGCCGTGTCGGGAATAATGACACCGCCGGGGCTTACCGTGTCCTTCTCTATAGGCTCTACTAAAATTCTGTCTGCCAGGGGTTTAATGTTCATGGCATTCACCTCCTACTACTTTGTTAGCACTCAGCCAAGTTGAGTGCTAATTCCAATTTGAATTATAAAAAACTGTTTTTTTTTATTTCAAGAGAAAAAAGCGGTGATTATTTAGCATGAATATTGATTGAATAGAATTAGATGTAAAAAAGAACTTAAATCTCACGCTCCCACGGGCTGTCGTTGATTTTTGCCCAAATTTTTTTGTTTCGTTGACTATTTTGTATGGCAAGCCCTCATATATTTTATCCAGTTGTAAAAACTAAGATAACAAATTAAGGTTAGGAGTAAGCTATGAAACCATTACATTTTGAAACAGGTGTTATGTGAAATCATCTTCAAAACAAATATCACCGCCCCTGATCTGGGGGAGCAGAGGAGAATTTCTACAGATTCTTCATAGATTTGCGGAATGACTTAAAAGTTACTCTGGTCCATGCACTGCTGGAAATAGAGAATATTTACGCCATAATGACGCAACATGACGGTTTGGTGACGGGAGATTACCCCGTATTATGTCGGAAGTGGAACAACAGGAAATTGCCACATAAAGATAACCCTACCTGTTCGTAGGGTTTAATCCATAAAAGGAGGCTTAAGATGTGAAAGTGATACAAGACGTTATCGTCCATTTAATACAGAGTCAGCCTTTTTATGCCCAGCTCCTGGCACGGTTAAACATAATTGAAGACCGCCGTCCTCCCGTAGCCGGTTACAGCATCCAGGAGGGAAAAATATATTTACACATCAATTCCTTTACTTTTAATCAACTTACTTTAGAGAATAAAACAAAAGTTTTGATCCATGAATTATTAACTTAGTTTCGGAAAGTAACCCTTTCCTAAACTAGCTAAAGCCAAAGCTGCAGACCCCTTTACCTTTAATCTCATATCATTTGAGAAAATTATAAGGACGGGCCCAATACCCGTCCTTAACTGCTTTACCCTTCATCGGAATTATTAACCCGGTACTCGTAATACAAAAAGATCAGATAATTTAACTGCATAGAATCTTTAGGGGGCTTAAAGTGAGGCGATACCCTATTACCTCCAAAGCTAAACGAAAAGCCTCATTGATGGGGTAGAGTTTTTGGCCATAGAAGGGGTTAAGAAAGGAGACCCTTTTGGCAAAGTGGGAATTAACGGGGGCTTTTAACCCCCTGTTAATTAAACTTTGAATTTTTGCTTCTAAATGAGGATTTAATTGTTTTACCTTTTTACATAAAGCAATAACGGGTTTACCTTGTTTGTCTATGACAGCCGAAAAGCCAAAGAGCCGGCAGAGGAGGGGACGCCAGGCGTACTTGCTGCAGCCTCCCTCACTTTTGACCGAGGGTGAAGAAATATATAAGACACAGGGATCATCAGGCCGGATTTCACTTAATTTTTGCAGCCAGTATTCTCCTTCGCCACTTTGCCAAATATGGATGCTGAGAGGCAGCATCTCTAATACGGAGGCTTCAATGTTATATGAAGGAGTATTGCAGCATTCTCGGCAACCTTTGAGGCAATCAAGTTGTGTTTCCCCTCTAAAATCAGTAATCAGTGAATCCAGCTCGTTATAGACAGTTAAAAGTTCGTGCAGACCTTGAAAGGATGAAAATAGTTTTTCAACTTCTCTCATCCCTGATTCCTCTCCTCCGCAAAAAAGATTGTAGTAATGTATTATACACCTTTGAGAAGATTTAAAAAATAACTTTTAGGGTGCTTAGAAGATGTTGTTGGCTGAATTAAAAAATATTAAGGATACCAGCCCTTCTCTCTTCTTAATTATCCATTTTTCATAACGTAAAGGTTAAAGGCATCCAACCACTGCTGATTTTCTTGCATAAACTTTACAAAAAGTGTTATGCGTTTTAAAGTTTCTTCACTGATATTGTGCTCTATCTTTTCTGTATCTTCCAGGATGTTGTTGGTCACGCCAATCATAGTGAGAAATTGTTCAATGGTTTCATGTCTGTTTAACAGGTATTCTCCTAAATGATTTCCCTGCTCAGTAAATTCAATGACCCCGTATTTTTCATAATTTAGGTAACCCATTTCCGAAAGTTTTTGCACCATTTTACTGGCTGAAGGAGGCTGAACATTGAGAGCTTCAGCCAAGTCTCCTATTCTGGTGTATCCTCTACCTTTAGCCAGGCGGTAGGCCATTTCCATATAGTCTTCCATACTGGGGGTAAGGGCATTATCTTCTTGTCGGAGCAAGGCATAGCCGCGTACGGTATAAAATTCTTTTTCCTGCCGGGCCATTTTTTCTCCCCCCAATTTTTTCTATCTTATGTTTACGCAGAGATTCAGCATATATGACAATGGGGCTCCAGTTAGGGGGATATGAATTTTTATTTCCGTTTTGAGTTAAGAAAAAAGACATAGGGGTTAGGTTGTCACATTAATGAATTGCATTTCATAGTATGTAGCAGATAGGGGAAAGATCCTCGAGTTTACAAAAGGAGGTATGCTTATGCCGCAAGTTGAAAGCAGGTATGGTTACAACGGTTTTTACAACTATTTTAATCGTTCCGGTTTTGGGATTCTCTTTTTAGTTATTCTCATTCTCTTATTGTTCCCAGGTTTCTGGGGAGGATACGGGTATTAATTGTCGTCCTGAAAGCCCCTTAAAAGGGGCTTAAATTTTTATGTGTTTAAATATTTTAAAAATGTCGTAATGTAAAATTTTTAAATTGGATGCATAAATAACCTGCATTTACTCATAATAAACTTGAAATCTACCAAATAAAGACAGGAGGTTACAGATTATGTTTCATCAACAGATTAACCAGGCCCAGCAGACCCTTAACTCTATTAGCCAACATCTTAGACAGGCTCAACAAATGTGTAACGAATGCAGCCGGATGTTACAGAATGTGACCGGTAGCATGCAACAAGCCGACCAAGCCAGGTATCAAGGATACTATCAGCCTAGCTACGGTTCTGGAATGGGCAGCAATAATATGGGCTTTGAAGCAGGGTCTTCCTTCACGGGCGGCAGAGACTTTGGTCCTACTATGAATTTTGCGCAGAGCACTCTGAGTACCCAATCATCTTTAATTGATCCTACAACGTCTAACCCAAGTACTTACCAAAATACTATCCAGCAGTTCTCAGGCCAGACCCAGGGGACTGTTGGAGGTTATGCCAGCACCCCTAACATAGGTTCTGTACAAAATATGGCTCAGGGATCATTACGCACCCAATCTCCTCTAATTGATCCCACTACTATGAGTCCCAATACTTATGAAAGTTCTCTCCAGCAGTTTAGCGGGGGAGCTATGGCCGGTACCAAGCAATCTGCCAGTGTTTCTAGTGGTGCTATGACTGGTGCTATCGGTGGCACGATGGCTACTACTATGGGCGGTACCATGGGTGGAACTACTACCGGTGGAATTAGCATGAGTACTCCCAGTCTCCATACTAATGAGACCTTTGCCAGTATTGCTACGATGAGTCCTGATACTTACCAGGCTTCTGCACAACGGTTAGGCGGCTCAGCCCCGGATTTAAGAAGCATAGGGCAACAAGCTGGAATCAGTGGCTCAGCCCGTGGATATAGCCAGTAAATTTTCATATCGCTACCACCATAAGGGGTCGTCTTCCAAGCCGGCCCCTTTTTCTAATAGCCGAGAGGAAAAAAGAAATTCCGTAAAGTATTGACAAAAATTCTTTTATAGCATAAATTATTAATAAGCCTATTTTTATACAACAGAAGCGAAGATGGGAAGAGTAATCATGCAGGTCTAGAAGAGAGCTGCCGGATGGTGCAAGGCAGTTAGCCTTCATGATGAAAGCCACCCCGGAGCTGCAGCCGAAAGGACTGCCGGAGACTTCTCCGTTAACAAAGAAAGTGTCAGTGGACACTTACTGAGGTTTTAACTGTGAGGTTAAAACGAAACTGGGTGGTAACGCGGGTAACTCTCGCCCCTGATAGGGGCGAGAGTTTTCTATTTATTAAAACTAACATAAAAATAACAATTACAGATTGTGAAAGTCGAAGAACAGGAAGAACTGGCTGGAGAATAGCAGAGAGGGAATGATTTTGGTGTGACATTCCTTATTTGAAAGCAGGGGCCGCCTGGGAGCTGCAGGGTGGAAGTCATTATACCCTGCCGGTTCTGGCCGTTATACCAGGAGTCTACAATGTAGACCTGAGATACTGCTTTAACTTGGACAGGAGCAGTAAGCAGAGTGGTACCGCGGGGAAAACCCGCCTCTGAGCAAAGAGGCGGGTTTTATTTTTTACGACAATGCTGATTAGTTTAATAAAAGGAGTGGTTATCAATGTTGAAATTCCAGGGTTTTTTTGCAAAGCGGGCTCAAAACTTTAATGCCTCTGATATTAAGGAAGCCTTCCACCTTGCGGAAAGCCCAAGTGTGATTTATTTTGCTGGAGGTTTTCCAGGTCCCCAGACTTTTCCCCGGGAAATAGTAAAGAAGCTTTTAGAAAAAGTAGTTAGCGAAAGAGGGGAAAGTTCTTTGCAATATGCTCCTACGGAGGGAGTAAGTGAATTGAGAAAACTCCTTGCCCGGGAAATGACGCGGGAAGGAGTGGCTGCAGATGCTTCTGATATCCTGATTACCAGCGGTTCCCAGCAGGGGTTGGATTTGCTGTGTAAAGCCTTTATTGATCCTGGGGACGTAGTGCTCGTAGAGATACCCAGCTACATGGGCGCCCTGGGAGCGATGGATAATTATGAGGCAGTCAAAGTGGGCGTACCTTTAGATGAGGAAGGCATCCGTGTAGACCTCTTGGAAACGACAGTGCTAAAACTGCTGCGGGAAGGACGAAAACCCAAACTGCTTTATCTTGTCACTAATTTTTCTAATCCGGCGGGAGTGACCCTCTCCTGGGAGAGAAGGAAGAAGGTCATGGAGTTGGCCCAAAAATATGATTTTTTAATTCTGGAAGATAATCCCTACGGAGCTATTAATTTTGGGGAAAAACTTCCACCTCATATTAAAACTCTTGACCAGGAAGGGAGGGTGATTTACCTTGGTTCCTTTTCCAAATCTTTTATGCCGGGAATTAAAATTGGCTGGTTGTGTGCCCATAGTACCATCATCGATAAATTAACCATGATGAAACAGGGTACAGATTTATGTACAAATTCTGTCGGACAATATTTGGCCCTGTATTTTATGAAAGAGGGCTATTTACAGCAACATATCGGTTGTCTGACTGACATCTACCGGAAAAAGCGTGATACAATGCTTCAAGCCATGCACAGGTATTTTCCGGCAGAGGTTTCCTGGACAGAGCCCCAGGGCGGCTTTTTTACCTTTGTGACTTTACCGGAGGGCATAAACACCAAAACAATGCTGGCTAAAGCCGTAAAATACGATGTGGCTTATGTGCCGGGAAGTTGCTTCTTTGTTAACGGCCAAGGGCACAATACTTTGCGGCTGGCATACAGCCAGGTGGAGCTGGAAAGAATTGAGGAGGGAATACAGCGCCTGGCCAGGGTCATCAGAGAAGAAATTGATGGTTTGCGGAAGGAATCCTTTTGTGCCTGATAAAAGGAACAACCCTCACTGAATAAAGGTGAGGGCTGTTCCTTTTTACGTTACTAGAAAATATTTTGCAGATTCAGCGCTTCCTTCTTAGGGATATGCTTGATGTAATGAAGGAGAACATGTAGTTCTGCTTGAGCCTCTGTTTTATCTTTATTTTCTATATAACCTTTAAGCTTAGATATACTTTCCTCAATCCGGTCCATCTCCTGATGATTGGTGAGCATTGGCCAGTACTTATTGATTTGATGCCAGGTTTTTTCCGTTTGCGCAAAGGATTCTTTGGCTTTTTCCCATTCCTCCTGCTTTAGGGGGGTTAATATTTCCTGGGCTATATGAAGAAAAGTATTAGCACTTTTTTCGAGGAGAATATAGACCCCCCAGCCGAAGCCTAAGAGGAAGATGAGTAGGCTAAAGAGGGCAATGGGTACGGCGTATTTTTTCATTTACAACCCTTCTTTCTTCTGCCAAAAAATTTTTTGGGTGTTATCAATACTGGCATAGAGAATATGTTTAACGTCTTCAACTCCCTGATCCTTAAAGTACTGCCTCAGTTTATCTTCGGTGAATCCCGCAGTTCTTAAGTTATGATGAATAATGTCTCCATCAATAATCAGTGAGACAGGCAGACCGGGGTCCGGGGCATTGATGCCCAGGTCGCTGGTAAGCACAGGACGGTGTTTACCCTTAGGAATAACGCTCATTTTTCCATTAGTCTCCAGAATGGCATAATCCACTTCAGAAATGTTGGGGAAATTCTTAACCCGGAGTTCCTCTAAAAGGTCATTCATGTTCATGCGTAAACGCCTTAATTCATCTTCTACGATTCTACCCTTCTCGATCAGGATACTGGGTCTTCCGCATACAATGGCTCTGGCTTTTTCGCTCTTTAGTGTCCAGTAGGATACAGTAACCTGGGCTAAGAGCAGGGTAAGGATGGGAATGATCCCGTTGATAAGTGGTATTTCTGTATCAGTGATAGGAATAGCTGCCATTTCCGAGATCATCAAAGCTACTACCAGTTCATAAGGTTGCAATTCGCCTATTTGGTGCTTACCCATGATACGCATGATAATAACTACCATGAAATAAAGAATGAGTGTGCGAAAAAAGGTGATTAACATGGAGCCTCCGCTACTTTTTATAAACTATTTTTTATATCTTGCACCAAATCCGTACCGACCTATGCAGAAAAAAGGAGAAGGTATAATAGATAATACTGGTAGAAAAGAAAAACAAAAATATAAAAATCCTGCAACCTTATACTCTTTGTTCGTGTAAGGGAAGATAGAGAAGATAACGGGGTTTTCAAAGTGGCTGATATCAGTATTAGTCTCATAAGACGATGCAAAGCCGGCGATGAGGAGGCGTTTACCCTCCTTCTCAGTAAATATGAAGGGTATCTTTACCGCCTGTGTTTTAGCTATCTACGCAACAAAGAAGATGCTTTAGATGTCATGCAGGAAGTATATATAAAGATTTTTCGGAACATAGCTTCCTTTGATGAGCGCTGCCAATTTTTACCCTGGGCCAAAAAGATTGCTGTCAATTCCTGCCTCAATTTTCGCCGGGATAGCAGTAAAGAACACCACCTTTCTTTAAATTACGAGATGGATACCAACTGGTCACTCCAGGAAGCCCTTGTAAGTGACGGCAGCGTAGAGGAGGATGTCATCAGCCACACCACCCGGGAAAATTTACGCCGTTGCCTGGATAGCCTCCCGCCCTCTTATCGTATGGTTCTCGTTTTACGTTACCTGGAGGGTATGTCCTACCAGGAAATCGCCGGGGTTCTGGGTCAGCCCCTGGGTACAGTGAAAAACAGTATTTTTCGGGCAAGAAATGTCTTAAAAGACATGATGTTAAAGAAAGGTTTACTGGAGGTGTAGAGCATGTGTCAGACGGATAAAAATTTACTCCAGGACTATATTGATGGAGAAATGGAGGACCTGGCGAAGGTACTCCTGGAAGAGCACCTTCGCTCGTGTGGAGAATGCCGCCGGGAATTAAACCGGCTTAAGATCATGGATTGGGACCTGAAACATTATTTTGCCGGGGAAAAAATAACTGTCCCTCGAGAACTGGTCTCCCTGCGCAGAGATGTTACCAGGATGTGTTTAGCCCAGGACCAAAAAGGGGAGGACTTTACCTGGAAGGATATTTATTCCCTCCAGGTATCAACCCTTAATAACACCCTAAAATTTATTCACTTTATTCCAGGTATAACCAAAAAGCAAAAAATGGCCCCTCCTCCCAAGAAAAAAAAAAAAAACCAGGCTCCTCAAAATCATGGGCCTATAATTAGGTGGTCAACATGATTACATCATTACTTATGGGCCTTGGGGCATTTTTTTGTATGCTCATTTTTCTCTTGGCTGTCCCTCTTTACTATGACCTGAAGGGCCGCTGGCAGGAAACAGTCACAGGGGAGGCTAAAATTAGGCTTGGTCCCCTGGGATTTTCCCTGGCCAGGACAGAAGAAAAAGAAAGCCGTATTCGCCTGGCTTTATGGGGTAAAGTACTTGCGGATAAAAAACCGAAGGGTGAAGGGAAAGAGAAAAAGGAGAAGAAAGACAGGTATACCGGCACCGGCAGCAACCTCTCCTGGCTGGACTGGGAGCTTTTAAACAGGGGAATAGTCTTCTTTAAACAAATCTTTAAAGCCCTTAAGCCCCAATATTTTAAGATAAAAGGTGTCCTTGGTTTTGGCGACCCTTATTATACCGGTTTGCTGGCTGGGTTTAAGGCCTTAATACCGGGTATTCCCAGAATTTATATAGAGCCCGACTTTACCCGGAGAATTCACGATATTACTGTTGAAATTAAAGGTAGAATTGTCCCTCTTGTCCTGATCTGTTATACAGTAAAGTTTTTCTTTTCTCCGGAGATGGCTCCTGTACGGAAATACCTGTGGGAAAAGAGGAAGTCGAGAAAAGGTCAAAAAAATGCAACCCACAGCCAGTCTGTGGTGTATAGTATAGTGAATAAATAGAGGAGGAATGAATATGAACATGAACGAAAATTTGAACACTCTTTTTGAGAGACTGGAAAAATTTTTCCGTACGGAAACAGTAGTAGGTAATCCCATGAAGATTGGGGAGGTTACCTTAGTACCCATCATCGATATTGGTTTTGGTTTGGGTACAGGCGGTGGTTCCGGCAAGGATGAAAAAGGTAGTGATGGTGAGGGGATGGGAGCCGGTGTAGGGGCCAAAATTACGCCCAACAGCATCCTTGTTATCAAAGGCGAGGAAGTTTCCTTGCTTCCCTTGAAAAACAAAAGTTCCCTGGAAAAGATCATGGAGATGATTCCCGACATCGTCAGTAAAGTAAAGGGTGAAAAAGAAGAGAAAAACTCCTGCTGCGAGTGAGAGAAAAAGCATTTAACAATGCTTAACTAAGAAAGATGTTTTGATACTCATCGACGGAAAGTAACACATTAAGGAGTAATATGCTTTTCTGTTCGTAATAAGCGACGCCCCTCCCTGGATGGGAAGGGCGTTTTTTGTATGCTTAAGATAGTATAATCTTATATACATAAACCCAATAAGGTATTAAAAAATAGTCGGAAGTCGGAAGTCGGAATTCGGAAAACGGGAGTCGAGGCCCGCAGCGGCTATTATACTACTTCCAGGATGAAACACTTCAAATAGTAGGACTCCGGATAACCCATGAGCATGGGATGGTCTTTGGCCTGCCTGCGCAGTTCGATAATCCTTACCCTTCGTTTGGCGTCACTGGCGGCTTCAGCTATGGTTTCCAGGTATAAATCTTCTGACATGTAATAGGAACAGGAATTGGTAATGAGGATACCACCAGGGGGAAGCAGCTTCATGGCTCGTAAGTTTATCTCTTTGTAGCCGCGAATTGCTCCCTTAAGAGCCGCTTTACTTTTGGTAAAGGCTGGAGGATCCAGGATGACCACATCATATTTTTCTTTAGCATCAGCTAGGTGGCGGAGCTCGTCAAAGGCATTGGATTCCTTAAAGGTGATGTTGGTAAAATTGTTAAGAGCGGCATTCTTTTTGGCCATTTCAATGGCTTCCGGCGAGATATCAAGGCCATGGACTTCACGGGCCCCGTAGTAAGCGGCATGCAGGGCGAAGGAGCCGGTATGGCAGAAACAATCAAGTACCCGGGCATTTTGTACGTAGGGCTTGATAGCCCGGCGGTTTTCCTGCTGGTCCAGGAAGTACCCGGTTTTTTGTCCATTTTCAATGTCTACATAAACCTTGAGCCCGTTTTCCTCAATGGTAACCAGGGGCTGGCACCGGCCAAAGAGGCAGCCTTTATATTGCTCCAGCCCCTCAATGCTCCGTACCTGCTGGTCGTTACGGGCATAAATTCCTGCAGGTTTAATGAGGGAAGCTAGTTCATCTACAATAACATCCTGCCACTGGGCTATTCCTAAGGCCAGGGTTTGGAGTACTAAATGGTCGCTGAACTTGTCCACAATTAAGCCGGGCAGAAAGTCTGCCTCACCGAAAATAACCCGGCAGGCGTTAGGTTCAGGTGATTGAAAAAGTCGTTGGCGGAAAAACCAGGCTTTTCTGATTCGTTCCCTAATGGTTTTTTCTGTAATAGCCTCTTCTCTATTCTGAGTTAAAATGCGTACTGTCAGCATGGAACGGGGATTGATAAAGCCACGACCCAGAAAACGTTGGCGGAAATCAAGGACATCAACGATTTCACCCCCGGTTACTTCCCCTTCAATTTTCGCTATCTCCGTCTTATATACCCAGGGATGGCCCATTTCAATGCGTTTTTGACGGCCTTCTATGACATGTACTACAGCCAAATCTTCCATCTCCTTTATATCTAGTCCGGGCGAGGTTAACCTTTGCCGGCAGAGGTGTGAGAAACTTACAAGGATAGTATAGACGAAATGCTTGGATGAAACCACATATCCTGAACAATAACCTGCAGGATTAAAGATGATTTAACGAGAATAGCCTTATAAGGGAAAGTGTTTTACCAGACCTGAAGAAATTCTTTTCTGGGTATATTATTGTGGTACTAATTACGCTACGGAAAGGGAAACCGAGTTAGGAGGATAAAAGGTGAGAATTCATTATTTAGAGCATGTTCCTTTTGAGAAACTGGGCAACATAGAGAAGTGGGCGGGCCAAAAAAAATATCCCATCACGAAAACTGCTCTCTATCTTAATGAAGGATTCCCCCCTATGGAGGCCTTTGATTGGCTGATCGTCATGGGAGGACCTATGAATATTTATGAGGAAGGGAAATATCCTTGGCTAGTGCGGGAAAAAAAGTTTATTGCTGAGGCCATAGCTGAAGGGAAAGTCGTCTTGGGAATTTGCCTGGGGGCCCAGCTGATTGCCGATGTTCTGGGAGGCGGGGTTTATCAAAATGAGTTTAAGGAAATTGGCTGGTTTCCCGTTACCTTAACGGAAAAGGCGGGACAATCCCCCCTGCTAAAGGGCTTGCCACCAGTTTTTATAGCTTTCCACTGGCATGGTGATACGTTTTCCCTCCCGGCAAATTGTACAAGCATAGCAAAGAGTGATGGGTGTAAAAACCAGGGTTTTATCTATAAGGACAGAGTGATGGGGCTCCAGTTTCACCTGGAATCTACTCTCCAGGGAATAAAAGATTTAATTGCTAACTGCGGTGAGGAACTGGTAGAAGGAAGGTTTATCCAGCAGGCAGGGGAGATCCTGTCTCAAGTCCATTACCTGGAGGAAATGGAGAACATCTTATACAGGTTACTGGATAATATTTACGAATCATACCAGGAGAAGCAGAGGAGATAACCCGGAGAAAGATTAAATTTAGGAGGTTTGTTAATGGCCAAGGAAAATAGTTTTGATATTGTTTCAGAAGTCAATTTACAGGAAGTAGATAACGCAGTAAACCAGACCATTAAGGAAATCAGCCAGCGCTTTGATTTTAAAGGAAGTAAGGCAGACGTAGAGTTAACTAAGGAAGATGAAATTAAGATAGTGGCGGATGATGAGTATAAACTAAAGAGTGTGATTGATATCCTGCAGAGTAAAATGGTGAGGCGGGGGGTATCTCTGAAATTCCTGGAATACGGCAAGGTGGAACCGGCCGCCGGAGGAACAGTGCGGCAAATCATCACTATTAAGAAAGGGATATCCAAAGAAAAAGGAAAAGAGATTGTCAATGCCATCAAAAATATGAAATTGAAAGTCCAGGCCCAGATCCAGGACGATCAGGTCCGGGTCTCCGGAAAAGAGCGGGATGATCTGCAAAAAGTCATTCAGCATTTAAAACAGCAGGATTTTGGTATTGAACTGCAGTTCACCAACTATCGTACCCTATAAATAGTTCGGAGCGTTCAGCCTCATGGAGAGTGATGCCAGTGTTTAATTACTATTACATGGAAATTGTGACAAATTATCCCCTCATGTCAGCAATTTCGGCGGTAATCATTGCCCAGGTCCTAAAACTCCCGGTCCAATTGATTACCGATGGTAAAGTAGAAATCAGCAGGATCTTTTCTACAGGAGGCATGCCCAGCAGTCACTCAGCTTTCGTTTCTGCCCTGACTACAGCTTTGGCCATCACTTATGGCTTGGGGCATCCCATCTTTGCCTTAAGCCTTGTTTTCAGCCTTATTACCATGTATGATGCGGCCGGAATACGGCGTCAGGCCGGCAAGCATGCTATGCTTTTAAACATTATCGTACAGGAAATGGGCATTGTTATGCGTGGTTTGGCAGGTCTATTGCCCGCACCTCTGGGAAAAAAGGAGAAATTAAAGGAAATGCTGGGGCATGAGCCCACGGAAGTTTTGGGAGGAGCATTCTTAGGTATTTTCATCGGTTTTTGGCTTTACCGGTATTTTTAGTGCTGGAAGGAAAAAAGTCTTTGTGTTAAAATGTTAAATATTAGAACAAAAGGAGGCAGGTTTGGATGTGTGCATTTTCCATGGTGGCTTCTCACGCCCGGGGCAAGGGAGAAGTAGATGCCGTTTTTAGTGTACTGAAGCAGGCTAATGATGCGGTTGCCCGTTTAGGACAAGATAAGGTTGTCAATGCATCGATCGGGGCCATTTTTGATGATGAGGAAAAATTCGTGAGTCTTTCGGCAGTAAATGAGTATTATCGTCAGATGCCGGCGGAAGAGTTAATGAATTACGCCGCCATTGCCGGGCTGCCAGATTTTTTGCAGGCCGCTATTGATTTCACCTTCCGTGGCTATAAGCCGGAAAATACATATATTAAAGCAGTGGCTACTCCTGGCGGTACCGGTGCGGTACGTCATGTCTTCTACAATTACGTGGAGGAAGGGCAGAAGGCTTTAATTCCCGACTGGTTCTGGGGTCCTTACCGTACCATTGCTGCCGAACACCTGCGCGGTGTAGATACTTACGCCATGTTTGATGAAAACTACGAATTTACGCTCAATTCCCTGAAGGAAAAGACCCAGGAGCTTTTGAAAGTTCAGGACAACTTGGTCATCGTTTTTAATACTCCAGCCCATAACCCCACAGGCTATACTATGAGTGTGGAAGATTGGCAAGAGACTTTGTCTTTCCTCAAGAAGTGTGCGGAGGACAAGAATAAGAAGATTGTACTGCTCTTAGATATTGCATACATTGACTATGCGGGTACGGTTGAAGAAACCAGGGGCTTCATGAAGTTATTTAGTACCTTGCCGGAGAATATTTTAGTAACCATTGCCTTTAGTATGTCTAAATCCTTCCTGATGTACGGTATGCGTTCCGGAGCCTTAATCGGTGTGAGCACCTCCCAGGATGTGGCCCAGGAATTCTTTGATATTAATGCTTACTCTAACCGGGGTGTCTGGTCCAACGGTACCAGAGGGGCACAAAAGTTACTGGCTGATGTAGCGAAAAACCCCGAACTCCAGGCAAAAATAGATGCGGAGAGGGAGCTATACACCAAGCTCATCAAGGATAGGGCGGCTATCTTCATGAAAGAAGCCAAGGAAGTAGGCTTAAAGACTCTTCCTTTCCGTGCAGGTTTCTTTATTACTGTACCAGCCAGTGACCCCAAAAAAGTAGCCGAAAAATTAGCCCAGGATAACATCTTTGCAGTACCTTTGAAGAAGGGAGTACGTTTTGCCATCTGCTCCGTTCCCACCCACAAGATGTCGGGGCTGGCTGCAAAAACCAAGCAGGCTATGGAATAATACTAGGCTATGGAATAATACTAAGGAAAAGACGTCCTTCGGGGCGTCTCTTATTTTATTATGTTATGATCAAATAAAACTAGTTTTCGGCAGGAAGTTTTGCAAAACCGTCGAATATCATCAAATAAGTAGTCAAGGTTAAAAAAGTTAGGAGGCAATATTAAATTTTTGGTCTTGTTGTCATTCATATTGAAGAATATGGAATAGTATTATAGAATGTATTTGAAAATATTTACAACATCCTCCTCTCTTATGAGGAGGGTTCTTATTTATTGTTGTATTGACAACTTTGCGGAACAAGGTTAGTGTCCACTAACCTGATAATACAGTGGGGGTAGTTTCGTGCGGTTATCAAAAGAACAGCGGAAGGCGCAGATTCTTGATGTGGCTACCCGCATTTTTGTGGAAAAAGGGTATTATGATACAAAAACCAAGGATATCGCTCAAGCCTGCGGTGTTACGGAACCGGTGATTTATAAACATTTTACGGGCAAAGATGACCTCTTTTATCAGGTTCTTGAGCGAATAGCCGGTGCTACTTTGGAAGAGGTAAATTTTAATCCTGCTGAGGATACGGAACAGGTTTTGATCTCTTTTGTCATGAACCGGGTTAAAATCCTGGAAGACAATTTTCCTTTATTTAAGAAATTGTTAATGGTAGTCCTCCGGGATGATGAATTCCGGCAATATTATTTTACCAAATTCATCCCCAAACTAGCCTATCCCGTCATTGGCTATCTGGATCAGTTGAAGGAACAAGGGGTTATCAAAAAGGACATACCCTCCTCCGTAATCGCCCTGGCCCTGGCGGGGATATTTGTCCAGGTTTCCCTGGCCAAAGGTTTTGAAAAGGACCAATCTTTTTATGATTTTCCCACAAAGGATCTAGTAACACAAATGCTCGATATCTATCTGCATGGTTTGTTAAAGGGGGAATCCGGGGGTTAACAAAGATGTAGTAGGATACTTTGCTATTTATCACTAGGCTTTTGGAAAAAGCGGCATCACAAGGGGGACGCAGATGGGTAAAAAAATTGGTTTTCCGAGAACACTGTTTTATTATTTATACTATCCTTTTTGGCATACTTTTTTTACGGAATTGGGTTATGAAATGGTCACTTCCCTCCCCACCAGTAAATTAAGCTTGGACCTGGGAGTACAGGAAGCAGTCAACGATGCTTGTCTTCCTATCAAACTTTATCACGGGCATGTAGCGGAATTGAAAGATAAAGTTGACATTCTTTTTTTACCCCGTATGGTTAGTGTACGCAAACTGGATAGTGAGACTTTCTGCCCTAAATTTTTAGGTTTACCTGATATGATCAGGAATTCTATAGATGGTTTACCTCGTATCATTGATGAGAAAGTAGATTTAGCTAAAGGCTGGTTTCCCCTTTGGCAGTTGTGCCGTAAGATTGCGGCAGAATTGGAGAAGCATGGCTGGTCTGTCTGGCGGGCTTTTCAAAAGGCTAACAAAGTGCAAAAACGTTTTGGGGAACTTTTATACCAGGGGGTTCCCGCACAACATGCCGTAGAAGCAGCTATTAAAGGTGAACCCTATCAGGCCCCTGCCGTTCCTGAACCTGATGTTCACCTGGCCATACTGGGTTACCCGTATCTTATTTATGATTCTTTTGTTAACGTGGGTCTTTTTGAGAAACTGGGAGAAATGGGGATTAAAGCCTGGACTGTAGAAATGGTTCCCCCTGAACGTTTAGACGAACAGGGTAAGAATCTTCCCAAAAATCTTTTCTGGAATTTCAGTAACAGGGCTATCCGGGCTACTTACTATTATTTAAATGAAAAGAAAGTAGATGGGATTATCCATGTCACAGCCTTTGGCTGTGGCCCTGATGCTATGGTTGATAAGTTGATGGAGCTAGAAGCCAAAAATCACGGGCGTGTTCCTTTTCTTACTTTATCCCTGGATGAACATACCGGTGAAGCAGGAGTTTTAACGCGTATCGAAGCCTTTGTTGATATGCTCAGATTACGGAGGGTTCAACATGAAGATATCATTTCCCATCATGGGTAACTCTTATATTGCTTTTAAACAGTTAATAGAGGATATTGGTCATGAGCCCGTGGTAGCTCCCATGCCCAGTTCCCGTACCATGACTTTAGGGACCATGTATTCTCCCGAGTTTGCCTGTATTCCTTTTAAAATTCTGATGGGTACATACCTGGAAGCCATTGAAAAAGGGGCTGAGCTAATTATTACTTCGGGTGGTCACGGACCCTGCCGGGCAGGCTATTATGGTATTCTGCACCAGAAAATTATTAAGGATTTGGGTTATTCTACCAAAATTATGGTTTTTGACTCCTTTACCCGGACCATGGGTGACTTTATCAGTAAAATTCACTGGTTACTGACAAAAGGTAAAACATCCTGGTGGCAGTTTTATAAGGCCTTTAAACTGGGCTGGGAGAAACTAGTTGCCCTTGATGAGATAGAGATTCTATCTCATCATGTACGCCCTTTGGAAATCAATAAAGGTGAGACAACGAAGGTTTACCATCAATGTCTGGAAATTATGGATCAGGCCCGTACCAAGGAGAGAATACGGGAAGCGAAGGAAGCTTGTTTTCAACTTTTAAATAATATTCCTCAGGATAAGAGCAGAAGACCGTTAAAAATAGGCATAGTTGGGGAAATATATGTATTAATAGAGCCTTTTGCTAATTTGGACATCCAGGCGACCCTGGGTGAGATGGGCGTATTTACGGAACGGGGGACACATCTCAGCAACTGGACCAAAGAAAATACCAATATCACTCACCACGAAGATGAGGTGATTAAGGCTGCCCGTCCATATCTTAGGCAGATGATTGGCGGCCATGGTATTAATTCCGTAGGTGAAACTGTGCTTTTTTCCCGCCGCGGTTTTGATGGTGTTATCCAGCTTGCCCCCTTTTCCTGTATCCCGGAAATCGTGGCTAAAGGTATTCTGCCTCAGGTGAGTCGTGATACAGGAATCCCCGTACTGACCATTTTCCTGGATGAACAAACTGGTAAGGCCGGCCTGCAGACAAGGTTAGAAGCTTTTGTAGACCTGTTGCAGCAGCGTAAAGAAAAAAAACTAGGAGGAGCCGTATCGTGAAAGCATATCTTGGTGTGGATGTGGGATCTGTTAGTACCAATCTGGTAGTGATGGCGGAGAGCGGGGAGGTTATTGAAAGTTTATATATACGTACCAATGGACAGCCGGTGAAAGCCGTCCAGAATGGGCTCAGAATGTTGGGAGAAAAACTGGGCAAGGATGTTACTATTATGGGAGCAGGGACTACAGGCAGTGCCAGGAATTTGACAGCTGTCCTGGTAGGCGCCGATGCTGTAAAAAATGAGATCACTGCTCATGCTGTGGCAGTTTCCAAAATGGTACCCGGTGCCCAGACCATTATTGAGATCGGGGGTCAGGATTCAAAGATCATCATCATGCGTGACGGTGTAGTCACTGATTTTGCCATGAATACCGTTTGTGCCGCCGGGACGGGTTCATTCCTGGATCAGCAGGCTGCACGTCTCAACATCCCCATTGAGAAATTCGGAGAGATGGCTTTACAGGCTAAAACACCAGTCAGGATTGCCGGGCGGTGTGCGGTCTTTGCCGAGTCTGATATGATCCACAAACAGCAGTTAGGTCACTCCCTGGAGGATATTATTGCTGGTTTGTGTGAAGCCCTGGTAAGAAACTACTTGAACAACGTGGGCAAAGGAAAAGAGATATTGGCACCTATCGTTTTCCAGGGCGGTGTGGCCGCTAACGTCGGTATTAAAGCGGCCTTTGAAAAACAATTAAAACAGGAATTGATTATTCCCAAATACTTTAATGTTATGGGCGCAGTAGGCTGCGCCATCCTGGCCAAAGAAGCCACCCGTAATAAACCCACCAAATTCAAGGGCTGGGAGGCAGCTGATTACGCTTTTCGTCCCACCAGCTTTGAGTGCAAAGCCTGTCCTAACAATTGCGAGGTTATCCAGATCTTTGAGAATGAAAAGCTGGTAGCCCGCTGGGGTGACCGCTGTGGTAAGTGGTCCAATGTGAATGTGAAAGTAAGCTGAATTAGTTGTTAGTTGATAGTTGGTAGTTGGTAGTGACTGACGCTCCCCGTTTCCCGATTCCCGATACCCGAATTAGCAGTATATCTTTGGGTAGTGGGCAGCGGGTGGCGGGAAGCGCTTATAGTTTGTCGGACGTCGGAAGTCGGAAATCGTAGAATAAAAGAATGCTCCTTTTGGCAAAACTCTAAAGAGTAAACCGAAAGGAGTTTTTTATGTTGCTTTCCTTTCCACATATGGGGAATTTAGCAAAAGGTATTGCAAAAGTCTGTCAGAAGCTCTCCATCCCTCATCTTATCCCTTCTTCACCGGGGCCCAAAGCGCTGGAGCTAGGACAGGCTTTAGCCCCTGAAGCCTCCTGCCTGCCCTTTACTCTGGTCCTGGGTAATATGAGAGAAGCTCTGGAACTGGGGGCAGATACTCTCATTATGCTGGGAGGTTCAGGACCCTGCCGCTTTGGTTACTTCATTTACCTGGCGGAAAAGATTCTGAAGAACGAAGGTTACGAATTTCGGCTCCTACTGATTGATAAAGGAAAAACCTGGCGAAGTTTTTCGATCTTAAGAAAAGAGTCAGGAGTTAACTGGCCCCAACTCCTTAGAACTATTCATTTTGGTTGGGAGGCGGTGGCCTGTGAAGAAAACCTGGCTCGCCTGGAACGGGAATATGTTCCTCTGGTCATGGATTCCCGAGAGTTCCAGGGTTTTTTAGCTAATTGCCGGAAGAAATTAGAAGCGGCGGAGAGGCTCCAGGACATTAGAGAAATCCAGTATTCTGCTTTTCAGTATTTAAGAAGCTCAAAACTCCGGCCTACGGAGGATATTTTACGTGTGGGGTTAGTCGGAGATATTTATACCCTGCTGGAACCTTATGCCAACCATTTCCTTGAGGAAATGCTCCTGGCAAGAGGGATCAGCATTGTTAAAGAAATGTCCCTCTCCAACTGGATACCCAATGTCCTTTTACCCTGGCGAAAGGGTCCTTATAAAAAGAGATTACTGGAATATGCAGCACCTTATTTGGCGGATTCCGTAGGGGGGTTTGGCCTGGAGTCGGTAGCTAATACCAGGAAGTTAGGGTTAGGGGCTGTAGATGGGATCATTCAGTTATTTCCCCTGGGTTGTATGCCGGAAATTGTGGCTAAGAGTGCCTTGAATAAAATATGCCTGCGGGAAGATATCCCTATCTTAAGTATCACTATGGACCAGCATGACAGTACCACCGGTTTTATCACGAGAGTGGAAGCTTTTTTGGAACTGATGCAGACCCAGAAGAGGAAAAAACAGACGTTGACTACCGATATCCGATATCCGATTTTCGATTATGAAGATATTTTTTCAGCAGATACAAGTGAAGCCAGATTTTCCTGAAAAAAACACGTAGTATCAATAGTACATAAAGCCCTGCCGGGGCAGGGGTTTATAGTTATTTATCAGGAAGCTTACAGTATTCCAGGTAAGAGTATACCAGGGGAAAGATGGCCATTAAAATAAAGGAGGCAAAAAGGGTAATACTGGCCCAGGTAGTGGGGATAAAACTGAGGACTATGTCAAGACTGCCTATAGCTACCCAAAGAGAACCGGTGAAACGGTGGGTTCTACGCCAGACCTCTTCTTTGGCCAGGGTCCAGGGAGTTTTAATACCAACAAAATAGTTTTGCCGTACTTTTCCCATGTAGTTGCCCATAATTACCAACAGGAGAGATACCGAGACTTTAACCAGCAGGTCTACTTTCAGAGGAAAACCTAAAGCCACGGCTATGGTGACCAGATAAATAAGGGTCATAAAGATCACTAAAGCAAGGCGAATAAACCTGTAGGTACCGGAAAACTTGGCATAATTTTCTTTACGGGGGTCTATCCTGGGAAGAAGGAGCATTAAAGCGTAAAGACCCAGGTTAAGAAGAGGCAATAACCAGACCCAAACCGATTTCACCGTCCAGCCGTCAATCTCTCCCCGGATATTCCAGTGGGTTGGTATTTTATCAGGTAACTGGGGATACATATAAAGACCAACAGTCAGAGAAAAGAGGATAAGAACTGGTATATACCATTCTTTTTTTAAACTGGCTGAAAAAGAACTGCTGTTTTTTTGGTCATGGAAATTATTCATCTTTATTCCTCCTTTGCGAGTTGCCGGTCAAATTGAGGAACCAGCTGATTAACTCCTCGAAAACACTGGTATTTAAAGAGTAAATAATATTTTGACCCTGGCGTTCATCTAATACCAGGTCAGCCTGTTTCAGTATACTGAGGTGGTGGCTGATGCTGGGCTTAGAAATGTTAAACTTCTCAGCAATCTCACCGGCAGTCATGTCTCTTTCCCGCAACAATTGCAGGATTTTTCGCCGGGTGGGATCGGAAAGGGCTTTGAAACTATCGTTTAGAGGGGACATACATACCATCACCTCACTAGGCTTATTTTAGATATTTAGATAACAATCTAATTAATTTAAGCTTAATCTATTTATATCGGGAGGTCAAGGTAAGGGGAGAAGAAAAATCTTCCCAGTAAGACGTAATAAGGATAAAATAAAAAAAGACCATAGATGTTTTATCATTGTTACCGGTCATCAGGGAGATATTTCGGTAACCAGGGGAGCTTTGGGAGGCGCCCAGTTCATCGTAAGACTGCCGTTATAACCTGCAGTTAAGCGAATGGAGCTTCTCTTTTGCCGGTTCGCTGGGGGGAAGGCAAGGTTGCCGGTGGGCCGGCCAGGGGATGACGAGGAGCCAGTACAACAGTAATGCTGTTTAAAATAATCTCCGTATCACACACTGGCGGTATTCCCTCAGTACAATTTTGACGCAGCTCCGTACGGGGGATAACAACGGTCAGCTCAGTAGGAACGTCCAGGCTCGTCTCCCGGCTTACACATAAATGGAGGCCCCATAAATCCAGGTCCACCTGGTCCCGGGTAAACTTTTTAAAAGGAAAGAACCTGCGGATACGCGGGAATATTTTTTTAAGTTTGTTTTTTACTCCTTGCCTAAGTGTTTTGTTCATAATTACTATACACCTCATCATATGTATATGTGAGGTAATCCCCGAGGGTGCAAATAAGTGGAAAGGAGGTTGTTCTATGGCACAGCTCAGGGTAACGGAAAAAATATATGAAAAGACCAGATCGCCTCAGGAGATTAAGGAAGGGATTTTTATCGTAACGAAACAGGCCTTAGCTTTTTTCCCACCTGTCGGGACAACGTTTAGCCTGGAAGTGGGCGAGAGGAAAGTGGAGACAAGGATCTACTCCCAGGATTGTACGTGTCGGGGGCCCCATAAGCCCCATTACCACTACTTTTTAGATATTACCCAGATTAGGGAATTGCTTCCAGCGGATAGTAAAGCCATTCTGACGATCAGCAAAATTGCTGAGGGCCAGTATCATCTTTCTGTAGATTAGTTTTATGGCAAATTGACAGTACTTTACAGGAGGTAAAAGATATAAAGATAGAATAAAGATATAAAGATAGAATATAATAATGAAGGCAGAAAGGGGAGATAAACGTTGTTCAAAGAGCTGCAACAGAGTCGGGAAATTGCCATTCAAATAGGCAGTCACTCTCTTCATGTGGCTCCCGGTACCGTGTTACTGGACCTGGCCCGGCAGTATGGCAGTGAATTTGCCTCTCCTATTGTAGGCGCCAAATATAATAACGAGGTTGTGGATTTGTACACGGCAATTAAAGACCCTGGTACAGTGGAGTATCTTGATCTTTGCTCCGAGGATGGTATAAGGATCTACAGGCAGAGTCTGGTCTTCCTCCTGGCAAAAGCTGCCTGGGAGTTATTTCCTAATAGAACCATACTGGTGGAGCATTCCCTGGGTAAAAGCTATTACTGTGAATTCAAAGGTTATAAAACCATATCACCCTTAGACATCATTGCTCTGGAGGCGAGAATGCGAGAAATTGTAGCTCAAGACTTGCCCATTATACCTGTGATGATGCCAAAAGACAAGGCTATACAAATTCTCTGCGAAAAGGGCCATGAAGAAAAGAGCGCCATTGTGGAGAATATGGACTGGCAACAAATAAGAATTCTTACTTGCGGTAATTATGCCAGCTATTCTTATAGCGTACTGGCGCCCAGGACGGGAAGCTTAAATGTTTTCCAGCTTCAGCCTTATGCCCAGGGTTTTCTTTTAAGGTTCCCGGACCCCACTGATCCCCATGAAGTTGCCCCCATAACGGATCTACCCAAACTGGCCCAGGTTTTCCGGGAGTCAGAAGAATGGGCCGGTATCCTCGGTATTAATAATTTAGCCGGGCTTAACCGTTTATTGGCTCAGAATCCCAATGAGGGGAATTGTTTAATTCATATTGCCGAGGCCCTCCATGAAAAAAAGATTGCAAGAATCGCTGATGAGATTTATGCCAACCGGGATAAACTGCGGATTGTGCTGATTGCCGGCCCCTCCTCTTCCGGCAAGACCACATTCGCTCAGCGTTTATTAATACAATTGCGGGTCCATGGGCTCCAGCCTGTTGCCTTATCCCTGGATGACTATTTTGTGGATCGTGAGCATACACCCCGTGACGAAAACGATGAATACGATTTTGAAGCCCTGGAAGCTTTGGACCTGGAGCTGTTTAACGAACACCTCCAGCAGCTTATCGCAGGTCGGGAAGTAGAGATCCCCACATTCAACTTCAATTTAGGGAGGCGGGAATGGCGGGGCAAAAAAATCCGGGTAAAACCGGATCATCCCCTTATTATTGAGGGGATTCACGGCCTCAATGAAAAATTAACGGCCTCCATTAAGCGGGAGAATAAGTACAAAATCTATATTAGTGCCCTTACTCAGATCAGTATTGACAACCACAACAGGATACCGACCACGGATACCAGGCTTATCCGTCGCATTGTGCGGGATAACCAGTTTCGTTCCCACGATGCCCTGGCTACCCTGAAACGCTGGCCTTCAGTCCGCCGCGGCGAAGAGCGCAATATCTTTCCCTTCCAGGAAGAGGCTGATGTGATGTTTAACTCTGCTTTAATATATGAACTGGGTGTTTTTAGAAAATATGCCTATCCCCTTTTGGCTCAGGTCACCCGGAAAGAGAAGGAATATGCCGATGCCCAGCGGCTTTTGACTCTCTTAAAACATTTCCCGGATATACCCGATCATCATGTGCCCCTGAACTCCATCTTACGGGAGTTTATTGGGGGAAGCTCTTTCCATGAATAGAAAAGAGGCAGTAGCAACTGCCTCTTTTCTATTCTGCAGGTTTGGGGGCAGGTTTAGGCCACAAAAAGAAGATGGCTAAGCCAATCAGTGCCGTTACGGAGGCTATGAGGTACATAATGGAATATCCCAGTGCATTGGCAATCAGTCCCAGGGAAAGAGAACCCACACCGATTCCCAGATCAAAGGCGGACATCACTGTACCGTTGACCGCACCCCGGCGGTGGGGCTCAATACCCTGGATGGCCAGGGCCAGGAGGGTAGGCTGGATGGAACCGAAGCCAAAGCCGTAGAGGATGCCGCTTATCAAGAAAAGAGGCAGGGCCGAGGCTTGGGACAAAAGGACAGTGGAAAAGAAGATGGATAGAAGACCAAAAAGAATAACATGGTTAGGTCCTTTACGGTCGTAATACTTACCCGCCAAAGGACGGGTTGCCATCAGGGACAGAGCGTAGATAGTGAAGAAGGGGCCGATATTGGCAATGCCTCGTTCTTCCGCATAAAGGGGTAAAAAAGTAACCACACCGCCGTAGCTAAGGGTCATAAAAAGCATCACAAGGGATACTTTGAGAGCCCGTTTATCAAAGACGGACGGTTTGCCGGGAGGTCTATTGCGGGGTCCCAGTTTTTTGCTTGCTTCCAGCTGAATAGCTTGCCCTGCCAGAAAGGCTCCAGCAGTCAACAGGAGGGAAAGTGTTGCAATAAAAGAGAACCCATAATGCGTAATAAGGGTCAAACCCAGAGCGGGAGCAATGGCCATGGCTAAAGTAGAAAAGAGGCCGTAATAGCCCATTCCTTCTCCCCGGCGGGATACAGGAATGATATCAGCGACGATGGTTCCCGCTGCAGTGGAGGCGGCAGCCCAACCCAAACCATGTACTAAGCGTAAGGCCAGCAGTAAGAAGAGTGTAGGTACCCAAATATAACCTAATACTGCTAAGAAGAAAAGGGCCAGACCCCCCAGATAGATGCCCTTGCGTCCCCTGAGGTCCAGTTCGCGCCCTATGAAGGGACGGAAAGAGACGGCAGCAATCGTAAAAATCCCGTTGATGAGGCCAATCATTTTTTTATCTGCACCAAGTAGAGCAGCATATTTGGGTAGTGTGGGCATCAAAATCTGAAAACCGCAAAAGATAAGAAAAGTCGCTGCACAGATCAGGATAAAGTCCCTGGTCCATAGCTCTTGTTTCTTAGTCATGTCTGGTGGTTGGTTCATCTGCATACCTCCATATTATGCTGTAACGAGACTGTTAAATTTGCATCTAATTACCATTATATTTGTAATTTATATTATTTTACAAGGGAATTGCACAAAATTATTTTTATAATAAAGAAAATGTAAAGTGGACAATAATTAAAGGCCCCAATAGGGGCCCTTAAATTAATTTTTATGCTTTGAGGTTGGGATCGCCGGCGTTTTTGTCTGCCAGGACCTTCCAGGCCTGAATGAGGAGGATTACGGCCAGGATAAAGAGGGCAATGCCAAAACCAACCAGGATAAAATTGCTGGCTGCCATATTGGCTTTAACCAGGAAATACAGGGCTGTTAGTGTGACGGCAAACATGAAGGCCGTGGGAATAGTAAACATCTTGTTGTTCTTGCCAATTTTCTTAAGATAAACAGCTACGGCGATGAGGGCCAGTGCAGCTAAGAGCTGGTTGGCGGAACCAAAGAGAGGCCATACCTTTGCATAACCATTGAAGGCCAGGAAGCCGCCAGCAGCAACGGTGATGATTGTGGAAACAAAGCGGTTGGTCAGGATGGAGTCTTCTTGACCGGCTTCAGAGAAGAATTCCTGGAAGATAAAACGGCCCAGGCGGGTAGCGGTGTCCAGGCTGGTCAAAGCAAAGGCCGAGAGGGCCAGGGCAGCAAATTGTTTGCCCACTGCAAAATCCATACCGATTACTGTGAGGAAAGTACCTACCCCGTCGGAGAAGACGTTAATGGGACCGCCGGCTTTCAGTAGCTCAGCCAGTTTGGGACTGGCCACATAAGCGGCAGTAGTGAGGGCGATTAAGGCCAGCACACCCTCAATGAGCATGGAACCGTAACCAACAATTCTTGCATCCTTTTCGTTATCCAACTGCTTAGAGGTTGTACCGGAACCAACGAGGGAGTGGAAACCGGAGATAGCACCGCAGGCTACAGTTACGAAAAGCATGGGGAAGAGATACTGCTTGTTAACGTAGAAACCGGTGAAAGGTGCTAACTGGATGGTGGGGTTCATGGCGAAGATACCGATAACAGCGCCGGCAATCATGGCGTAAAGCAGGTAGGAGTTCAGGTAATCACGGGGCTGGAGCAGCATCCATACGGGCAGAACGGAAGCAGCAAAAATATAGACTATAAGGAGATAAATCCAGGCAGCTAAAGACATCTTTAAGGGGAATATTTGCCCAAGCCAGACACAGATTAAAAGGAGAGCTACCCCTGCTACAGTAGAAATAGAGAGAGGTGCATTCTTTCTATATACAACAAAACCGAATACAACGGCCAGGATAATAAATAATAAGGAGGAGGTACCTGCTGCAGGCACACTGACGAAGGTACTGGCAGTGATACTCAGGAAGGCTGCTACTACCAGAACAAGGGTTAACCAGGCGAAAACAGCAAAGAGTTTCTTGCCGGATTTACCAATATTGGCTTCGATGATTTCTCCAATGGATTTGCCATCGTGGCGAATGGAGGCAAAAAGGGCACCAAAATCATGAACACCGCCTACGAAAATACTACCGACAATAATCCAGAGAGCAACAGGGATCCAGCCGAAAACACTGGCCAGAATAGGGCCTGTAATGGGACCGGCTCCGGCAATAGAGGCAAAATGGTGTCCTAAGAGGACAGGGGCTTTGGCCGGGCAGTAGTCAATATCATCCCGCCGGGTGTGGGCAGGGGTCTTACGGGTGGGATCAATTCCCCATTGTTTGGCCAGCCAGGCGCCATACATGGTATAGGCAATAAGAAAAATAACAATGCCGCCGAGAATTAACCAGAGGGCACTCATGAATAGACCTCCTTTTCATATTGGTTATGAATATCCCCCAACAGGTTCTCGTAAAATTTCCTCACCTCCCGTCCTGCCGCATTACAAATTACCTGCCGGGAAGATAAATCCAGAATGACTAACCTCAGGTCACACCAGCCGTAAAGATAAAACTTAAAGGCTTTACTGTATTTAAACTTCTCTACAAAACGGACCAGTTCAGGTGAGACTTTTTCCCGGGTAATAAAAACACCGGTGAGAAAGGTCTTCATATGGTTGGGATGAGGGTTAACCAGGTGTCCTATTCCTTGTTTCAAAACATCAATCATTTCCGCCAGATGGGTTTGGGTCAAGGAGTCATATTTTTTGACGAAGCAGTGCTCCTCATGGTCTAGTCGCCATAGGTTAATGCTTTTGGTAGCAAAATACTTCTCATTACGCTGGTAAAAATGGGCATAAAGTTCGACAGGAAAGGGAATGAAAAACGGTGGTTCTTTTATGTCATAAAAAAGGGAGTACTTTTCTTCCAGATCTTGTCTTAGTGTACCAGGCATTCTACTCCACCCTTCTCGTTGATACTTTTATAATATTATGAAATTTATACTGAATACACGTTTTTTGCATGAGAGGTAGAAAACGGCTACTGAGAGGTATTGTTGCGGTATAAAAAATAACCTGTCATCAGACAGGTTATAGGCCTAACCTTTGTTTCAAATCCCTGGCATAGTGGCGACTTACTGGAATTTCAGAGGTTTGGCGGTCCTCCATGATTAGTTTAAAGCTTCCGTTAAACCAGGGAATTACCTCCTTAATATGACAAAGATTGACGATATAGGCCCGGTGGACCCGTAAAAAATCTTTTTGGTCCAGTTTTTCACTCAGCTCCTGTAAAGTAAAGGAACTGGGAAGATAATTATCCTTTAGTTTAAGAAGGGTTTTCCTTTCCTCTGCCATGACATAAACAATGTCTTTACAGTTGATTACCATATACCTACCGTTACCGACAGCACATATTCTTTCCAGGGGAGACTCTAAAGGGCATGAATTTTCCTCCGGGGGAGGAGATCCGCCTTGTAGAGCTAGGTTACTCCGAATGCGGTCCAAGGTTTTAAAGATCCGTATTTCGTCAAAAGGTTTCACTACGTAATCCAGGGCATTTAATTCATAGGCCTTGACGGCAAAGTCGTCATGGGCTGTGGCAAAGATAATGAGTATATTTTTGTCAATATGACTAATTTTCTCTGCCAGGTCTATGCCATTTACATCATATAGCTGGATATCGAGAAAAGCTACCTGGGGTTTTAAGCGGCTGAGGAATTCCAGGGCTTCCCTGCCTGAGCCTGCTGTTCCGGCCACTTCAAAGTCCGGGTGCTGATTAATGATATAGGCAAGTTCTTTTTGAGAGGGAATCTCATCATCGACAACCAATACCTTAATCAACTGACCATTTTCCCTCCTTCCTTACATTTTAGGGGAAGTTTCATATGAAAAATTGTGCCTCTACCGGGGGTGCTTTTTACAGAAAGGGTAGTTTCCGGTCCATACATGTTTTTCAAACGTTCATTCACATTAAAGAGGCCGATGCCGCCTTCTTTTTTATTACACCCTTTTAAGCAGGTGGCCAGTAATTCCACAGGCATCCCAATCCCATTATCTTCAATGGTGACATAGACATCATTATCGTCTCTGCGGGTTTTAATGTAAACAGCGCCGCCTTCGGGTTTGGGTAGAATCCCATGTTTCACACAGTTTTCTACCAGGGGCTGCAGGATTAAGGGGGGCAGCGTGTAATTGAGGGTTGAGGCTTCGATATCTTTAAACACCTGGAGGCGTGGCCCGAAACGGGCCTGTTCAATGCTTAAGTAGGCATCGATTCTTTCCAGTTCTTCCGCCAGGGTAATGACTTTTTTATCCTTCAGTAATGATTTACGGAAAAAATCCCCCAGATGGCGCAAAAGGTTACGGGACATTTCTGGGTCGGAGCGGGAAAAGGAGATAATAGTATTTAAAGCATTAAAAAGAAAGTGAGGATTAATTTGGGCCTGTAAAGCTTGGAGTTCTGCTTCTTTCAATAGCTTACTCTGATTCTCCAGGGCGGCAATTTCCAGCTGGGTGGAGAAAAGATGGGCTAAACCTTTGGCAAACTCCAGGTCCAGGGGGGAAATGGATTTTTCTTTATTATGATAAAGCTTCAGTGTACCGGTTATCTGGTCGCGGGAAAAGAGGGGGACAATTACCGCCGAATTAAGGGGACAGGTGGGATAGGGACAGCCGATTTCTTCCCTGCTTTCGGCAATTTTACTGGCACCATTAGTCAAAACCCAGCGGGTTGCCTCTGTCATGATAGGTTGACCGGGTAAATGGTGGTCAGTGCCATCCCCTTCATGAGCCAGAATTGTTTTGGTATCCGTTAGGGCCACGGCGGCCACCGAGGTGTGTTGCTTTATGACTTTGGCTACGATCCGGGCAGTTTCCAGGTTTAAACCGCTGCGCAGGTATTTTAGGGTATTATCGGCGATAGCCAGTGCTTTCTGGGCCTGGGTGGCCCCGATACGCTCTTCTTCTTCCTGGGCATTTCTGATAATAATCATAAAGATAGCAATACCAATGGAGTTCCAAATAATCATGGGCATACCAATAACTTTAACCAATTCCCAGGCGGCGGTAAAGGGTTTAGCCACCAAAAGGATAATGACCATCTGCAAACTTTCGGTAATAACGCCCGTAAAAAGGCCGATCTCCCAGCGGGCGCGTCTATCATTAAGCCGGTTCCTAATCAGACCGGCGATCAAGCCTTCTGTAAAAGTGGACAGGGCACAGGCAAAGCCTGTAAAGCCACCCAGGGACCAGCGGTGGAGGCCGCTGATCAGGCCGGCCCCTGCCCCCATGGCGGGACCCCCCAAAAGTCCGGCTACTACGGCCCCGATTACCCGGGAATTAGCCAGAGCTCCCTGGATTTCAATGGCCGAATAGGTGCCGAAAATTGCGATGGCACCGAAGATGGTGGTTAAGAGTAATTTTTCCTTTAATGTAATGCTATGGTGTAAAAGTCTCCGCAGGGGTTTAAAGCGGGTTAGAAGAAAAGCGATGGTGATAATCAGGGCCATCCTTTCCGCCATTTGAAAGAATAAGGTATTCTCCATGCTTTACACCACCATAAACCTTTTTTTCAATATTATCATTATTTTGCATAAATGAAAAGCGAGGGCAATTTTGTAAAAAAGAGCCTTCATTAAGGCTCTTTTTCTATTTTATGTCATTTTCAGATGTCGGAAGGCGGAAATCGGAACTCGTTAGTAAATAAACCCTACCCCCAGGGTCCCCGGTCCGGTATGGACGCCAATGACAGGGCCTGTTTCTTTAAAAATGGATACCTTCTCACCCACTGTTTCTTCTACCAGATTTTTAAGTTCTTTGGCCAGTTCTTCGGCAGCACCGTGAATTACGGCTATTCCTTTGGGTTTTTGGCGGGCCAGGGTTTTAACCATGTGTTCCACCATTTTCTGTATAGCTTGTTTCTGGTTTCTTACCCGGTCCAGGGGTACGTAGATACCGTTTTCCACCCGTACTACCGGCTTTATTTTCAAAAGAGAACCTAGAAGGGCGGAAACCCTGCCGATGCGGCCGCCTTTCTCCAGATATTCCAGGGTATCCAGGGAGAAAAAGACTTCCGTGCGCTGTCGTATTTTTTCCAAACGACTTATAATGTGATCCAGGGAAAGGTTCTCCTTCACCATTTCTATGGCTTCCAGGACCTGGAGGCCAATACCCGCGCTGATGGATTTGGAATCAAATACAGAGATGGTTCCCTTAAGCATGCCCGCTGCCGTTTCAGCTATGGAGGCGGTGCCGCTTAATCCGGAAGAGATATGTATGGAGAGTATATCATAACCCTGTTGTAAGAGGGATTCGTAAACTTTAACAAAATCACCAACGGAAGGCATGGAAGTCTTGGGTAAGTTGTCTTTGGCCTTTTCCAGCATAGGGTAGAAATCCTTGGTAGCAAGGTCTAATCCATCCTTATAAGTGGCATCGCTAAAGTTGACATAGAGGGGTACCACATGAATATCGTGTTTTCTTACCAGTTCTTGAGGAAGGTCGGAGGTGCTGTCGGTGACGATCTTAATTCTACTGACCAAAGATTTCACAACCTTTCTTTACTTAATTTAAGAAAATTATGAAGTTAGACAAACATTCGCTTTACAGTTTATCGGAAAATTTTACTTTTAACAAGTGAATTCTTTTGTTTAGCAGAGTTATCGTCATCTAGCTTTAAAATTCACCAAAAAAGATGAAGGAAGTTGACATCCTTCTCAATAAATATTATACTTAGTTCAATGGAATATAAAACTGAGCCTTTAAACTGGTCCTGTGAGGCCAGCAAGGCAGTCGGAATTAGGCTTTTTTATAATATTTTTGCTATGTGGCCTACTTACTAAGCTGCCTTAGTAAGTAGGCTTTTTTGATCACAAATATTATATTTATAGGAATTCCCTTGAAATTAGTCCAGAGAGGCTAGTAAGGGTGTACGAAAGAGATTTGTGTACGTATCTACACCTCCTAGCCTGACGGCTAGGAGGTTTTTAAATTTTACAAGCTATCTTTGAACGGAGGGAGTGCAAATGGGAATTAAAGCGAAGGATCTTATCACTATGGAACAATTAAGTGTGGAAGAGATCGAAAACATTCTCCAGACAGCCAGGGAGATGAAGAACGTACTTAAACGTGACATTAAAAAAATACCTACACTCAGGGGGAAGGCCATCATCAATCTTTTTTACGAAGCCAGTACCCGTACCCGGACATCTTTTGAACTGGCCGGCAAGTACATGAGTGCAGATGTTATTAACATTAGTACCTCGACCAGCAGTGTGGTGAAGGGTGAGAGCCTGAAGGATACGGGATTAACCCTGGAGATGATGGGTGCGGACATCGTAGTCATCCGGCACAGCATGTCCGGTGCCCCCCAAATGCTTGGCCAGTATTTGAGGGCGCGAGTTATCAATGCCGGGGACGGGTTCCATGAACATCCCACCCAGGCTCTGCTTGATATGATGACCATCAAGGAACATCTCGGTGAATTAAAAGGTTTAAAAGTAGCCATCATCGGCGATATCCTGCATAGCCGGGTAGCCAGATCCAATATCCATGGGCTTACCAAAATGGGGGCCCAGGTCTGGTTATGCGGCCCGCCTACCCTGATCCCGCCCGGGTTAGAGCGGCTTGGGGTGAAGGTAACTTATGACATCAACGAGGCTTTACAGAATGCCCAGGTGGTCATGATGCTGAGAATCCAGCTGGAAAGACAGAAGGCCGGGCTTTTTCCCACTTTACGGGAATATAGCCAGCTCTTTGGTTTAAACCGTGAGCGCCTGCAGTTTGCCGCAAAAGATTGCCTGGTCCTGCATCCGGGGCCCATGAACCGTGGTATTGAGATTTCCGGAGAGGTGGCCGATGGTCTCCACTCGGTCATCAATGAACAGGTAACCCACGGGGTGGCTGTGCGCATGGCCCTCTTATACCTGATGTTAGGGCAGAAGGAGGAGTGGTAAGATGAAATACATCTTGAAAGGCGGACTGGTTATAGATCCCAGGTCCGGTCTGGAAAAAATTTTGGATCTTTTGATTGAGAACGGCAAGATAGTTGAAATGTCATTTGAGTTGCAGCAGAAAAATGTGGAAACCATAGATGTAACGGGAAAAATCGTGGCCCCTGGCTTTATTGACCTTCATGTGCATCTTCGCGAACCTGGAGGGGAAGCTCATGAAACCATACTGACGGGCTGCCAGGCTGCTGTGGCCGGTGGGTTTACCACCATCGCCGCCATGCCCAACACCAAACCTTGTGCCGATAATGAGGGCGTGATTGAACTCATTAAAGCCAGGGCCGAAAAGGTGGGCCTGTGCAAAGTGTTGCCTCTGGGTACGGTGAGCAAGGGACAGCAGGGCCAGGAAATTGCAGAAATCGGCAGCTTATACCGGGCTGGAGCCGTGGGTATTTCCGACGACGGTGAGCCTGTGACCAACAGTGAGGTGATGCGCCGGGCTTTAGAATACTGCAAACTCTTTGACATACCCGTTATTTCCCACAGCGAAGACCAATACCTTACAGCTGAGGGTTTAATGCATGAAGGATACTGGTCTACAGTTCTCGGACTGAAGGGAATCCCCCCTCAAGCCGAAGAGATCATGGTGGCCCGGGATATTCTCCTGGCTGAACTCACCGGAGGCCGGATCCATTTGGCCCATATCAGTACGGTGGGTAGTGTAGAACTCCTCAGGTTTGCCAAAAACCGGGGAATCAGGGTTACAGCAGAGGTAACTCCTCACCATCTCTGTTTAACTGATGAAGAGGTTAAAACTTACAACACCAGTACCAAAGTAAACCCACCCCTGCGTAGTCCCGAGCACCTAACGGCTGTTCGTCAGGCCCTGAAGGAGGGTGTAATAGACTGCGTGGCTACGGACCACGCGCCCTGGGCCAGTGAAGATAAGGAACAGGAATTTGCGAAGGCTCCTAACGGTATTTCGGGGCTGGAAACAGCAGTACCTATGTGCTGGGACGTCCTGGTGGCATCAGGGTTTATGAAAGCCCGGGAATTGATCGCCAGGTTTACCACGGGACCGGCCGAAATCCTGAAATTAGACAGGGGGTATCTGGCACCCGGGGCTGTGGCTGATATTACCGTCATTGATCCTCATCTGAAGAAAAAAGTGATGGTTCAGGATTTTTATTCCAAAGGTAAAAACAGTCCGGTAAACGGGCGCATCTTCCAGGGCTGGCCTGTCATGACCATCGTGGAGGGGAAGATTGTGATGGAAAATGGAAAGGTAAAGGAGGGTAGATAATTGAAGGCTTATCTAGCTTTGGCAGACGGCAGAATTTTCGAAGGTAAGTCCATTGGCCTAGTAGGGGAGACTGCCGGCGAAGTGGTTTTCAATACCAGCATGACCGGTTACCAGGAAATCCTGACAGACCCTTCTTATGCCGGGCAGATTATTGTTTTAACCTATCCTCTTATCGGCAACTACGGGGTAAACCGGGAAGATGAGGAATCCCCCAGGTCTCAGGCCAGGGGGTTGGTGATCAAAGAATTGTGCAATCAGCCCAGTAACTTTCGTTCCGAACAAAACCTCCATCGCTACCTGGTTTCCCAAAATATTGTGGGCATCAAAGATGTGGACACAAGGGCCCTGACCAAACACCTGAGACAGGCGGGAACCATGCTGGGGATAATCAGCACTGAATCGACACCCGAGGAGCTGCTGGAAAAAGTCCAGAAGCTGGAGCCTGTTACAGGACCCCATCTGGTGAAAAGCGTTACCACGAAAGAGAGTTATACCTTGCCGGGAGGGGAGTACCCGGTAGTGGTAGTGGACTACGGGGCTAAAGGGAATATCATAAGATCTTTACAGCATTTGAACTGCCAGGTCACAGTAGTACCCGCTACGGTTACGGC
Source organism: uncultured Peptococcaceae bacterium (assembly GCA_964637385.1). Lineage (GTDB taxonomy): Bacteria > Bacillota > Peptococcia > DRI-13 > DRI-13 > Thermanaerosceptrum. Next base: position 6,088 of record CAZWTM010000020.1, on the reverse strand, counting down.
CGACGAAATCCTGGCCAGGAAACCCTGGGGCGTGGTCTTGTCTAACGGGCCCGGTGATCCTCAGGATGTAGATTATACCCTGCCCATGATCAGGGGGGTGCTGGATGCCAGAATACCAGTGATGGGTATTTGCCTGGGCCACCAGCTCTTAGGCTTGGCCCTGGGGGGAACCACATATAAGTTGAGATTCGGCCACCGGGGTGGAAATCATCCTGTTAAAGACCTGATTACCAATCGGGTCTATATCACCTCCCAGAACCATGGTTATGCCCTGGCTAAAGAAAGCCTGGATGGTAGAGAAGTAGAAATAACCCATATTAATCTTCACGATCAGACGGTGGAAGGTTTAAGACATAAGACGAAGCCGGCCTTTTCTATACAGTTTCACCCCGAGGCTTGTCCCGGTCCCCAAGATACGGCAGAACTTTTTGACCGTTTTTTGGAGATGGTGAAGGAATACGGGCGGGAAAGGAGTGGTAGGGATGCCTAAAACAGCAGGATTACAAAAAGTTCTGGTTATTGGCTCCGGCCCTATTGTGATAGGCCAAGCAGCGGAATTTGACTATGCGGGTACCCAGGCCTGCCGGGCCTTAAAAGAAGAAGGTATGGAAGTGGTCCTGGTTAATTCTAACCCCGCCACGATTATGACCGATGCCCATATGGCTTCCCGGGTCTATCTGGAACCCCTTACTGAAGAGGTAGTGGAAGAAATCATCAAAAAGGAAAAGCCCCAGGGACTTTTGGCTACCCTGGGCGGCCAGGTGGGCCTGAACATGGCCCTCAAACTCGCTAAAAAGGGGGTTTTAGAGAGGGAAGGGGTTAAGCTTCTGGGCACTCCTTTAAGCGCTATCGAAAAGGCTGAAGACCGGGAACTCTTCAAGGTTACCATGGGCCAAATCAATGAGCCCGTTCCCGAAAGCGCTATTGTCAGCAGTGTGGAAGAAGCCGTGACCTTTGCTGAACAAATCGGTTACCCTGTCATTGTACGTCCTGGTTATACCCTGGGCGGCACGGGGGGCGGTGTGGCGGAAAATAAGCATGAGCTCGCGGAAATAGCCATGAAAGGCCTAAAATACAGTTTGAACCGACAGTTATTAATTGAACGGAGTGTGGCGGGCTGGAAGGAAATTGAATTTGAGGTCATGCGGGATTCCCGGGATAACTGTATTACTATTTGCTCCATGGAAAACATCGATCCTGTGGGTATTCATACGGGGGACAGTATTGTGGTTGCTCCCACCCAGACCCTTTCTGACCGGGATTACCAGATGCTGCGGAGTGCAGCCTTAAAAATCATCAGAGCCTTAGGGATTGAAGGCGGGTGTAATATCCAGTATGCCCTGGACCCCCACAGCAGTAAATATTATGTCATCGAAGTCAATCCCCGGGTCAGCCGTTCCAGTGCCCTGGCTTCCAAAGCCACAGGTTACCCTATCGCCAAAGTAGCAGCCAAAATTGCCTTGGGCTATACGCTGGATGAAATTGCCAACAGTGTTACAGGCAGTACTTCCGCCTGTTTCGAACCGGCCTTGGATTATGTGGTAGTTAAAATACCTCGCTGGCCCTTTGATAAATTTACTACGGCCAGGAGAAACCTGGGTTCCCAGATGAAAGCCACGGGTGAGGTTATGGCCCTGGGGAGAAACTTTGCTTCTGCTCTCTTAAAGGCCATCCGTTCCTTGGAGATGAACTTTGTAGGCCTTCTGGTACCTCAATTTCAGAAGTTTACCTGGAAAGAACTGCAGGAAAAATTGCAAAAGGCCGATGATGAAAGACTTTTTGTAGTGGCGGAGAGCCTGCGGCGCGGGGTTTCCGTGGAACAGCTTCACCATATCACGGGGATAGATTTATTCTTCCTGGAAAATATCGCCAATATCGTGGCCATTGAAATGAATCTGGCGCAAAAGAAGGAGTGGAGCCGTGAGGACTGGCTTACGGCTAAAAAGTATGGCTTTAGCGATTACCAGCTGGCTTTTCTCCTGGATAAACAGGAAAAAGAGGTGCGTGAAACAAGGCTTAGTCTGGGAGTTAAGGCTGGCTTCCGCATGGTGGATACCTGTGCCGGTGAATTTGCCGCTACTACCCCTTATTACTACTCCAGTTACGGAGAGGAAAGTGAACTGGAGCCTTCCGAAAAAAAGAAAGTGGTGGTCTTAGGTTCGGGTCCTATACGGATCGGACAGGGTATAGAATTTGATTACTGTTCTGTCCATTCTTCCTGGGCCTTGAAAGAAAACGGCATTGAATCCATTGTGATCAATAATAACCCGGAAACGGTAAGCACAGACCCTGATACTTCCGATCGTCTTTTCTTCGAGCCTCTCACCCTGGAAAATGTTTTAAACGTCATTGAGGCAGAGAAGCCCGCCGGTGTTATCGTCCAGTTCGGGGGACAGACTGCCATCAATCTGGCTAAACCCCTGGCCCAGGCGGGAGTACCCATCCTGGGCACCAGTGTGGAGGACATTGACCGCGCAGAGGACAGGGAGAAATTTGATGCCCTCCTGGAGGAATTGGCCATTCCCCGGCCCCAGGGTAGCATGGCCCACAGCCAGCATGAAGCCAAAACAATTGCCGCCAAACTGGGTTTCCCGGTCCTGGTGCGTCCATCCTACGTTCTGGGAGGAAGGGCTATGGAGATAGTCTATACCGAAGAAGACCTCACCAATTACCTGGCCGAAGCCGTCCGCATCTCCCCGGAACATCCTGTTCTAGTCGACCGCTACCTGGTAGGGAAAGAAGTGGAAGTGGATGCCATCTGTGATGGGGAAAAGGTACTCATTCCTGGCATCATGGAACACCTGGAAAGAGCAGGGGTCCATTCGGGCGATAGTATCGCCATTTACCCACCTCAGACTTTAAATGAGGACTTAATTGAAAGACTGGTCTGTTATACGGAAAAACTGGCCCTGGGATTGAAAATAAAAGGCCTGGTCAACATCCAGTTTGTTATTCAGGGAGATGAGATTTATGTCCTGGAAGTAAACCCCCGGGCCAGCCGGACCGTACCTTTCTTGAGTAAAGTTACGGGGATTCCCATGGTGAAGCTGGCTACCAGGATTATGCTGGGCGAAACCCTGGAAACCATGGGGTATGGCAGGGGATTATGGCCTGCCCCTGAACTGGTGGCGATCAAAATGCCGGTTTTCTCCTTTAACAAACTTTCCGGTGTGGAAACCTCCCTGGGACCGGAAATGAAATCTACCGGTGAAGTCATGGGGCTGGCCGGCGAATTTACGCTCGCCCTCACCAAGGCTTTCCTGGGGGCAGGTTATCAGATTCCCGAGAACGGGGACATACTGGCTACTGTAGCTGACAAGGATAAAGAGGAAGCCCTGCCTATTTTAAGAGAATTAAGTCATTTGGGCTTTACCATCTGGGCCACGGCGGGGACGGCCAGCTTTTTAAGGGCCCATAATCTCCCGGTTCGCGAGGTGGCCAAGATCGGCCAGGGTAAACCTGATGTGGTGGACTTAATCCGGGAGGGTAGGTTAGGCTTTGTCATCAATACCTTAACCAAAGGGAAAGAACCCCGGCGCCATGGTTTCCAGATCCGCCGGGCCGCCGTGGAGTTTAACATTCCCTGCCTTACTTCCCTGGACACCTGTGCGGGACTTCTTAAAGTAATTAAGGGGAGAAAGGGACGAGGATTAGCGGTTAAAGCCCTGCAGGAGTACGTATAGACTGTATCACGGTAACATTTTCAGAATGAGGTGTTAGTAACGGCAATAATTACAGATTTTATAGGGATTGCCTGGAAGGAGGAAACATGAAAAATACTGATAAAAGGCTTATTGTGGCTTTGGATTTTCCTACATGGGGGGAAGCAGAAAAGCTGGTAAATCAGGTACCGGAAGTTATGTTTTATAAGGTTGGTCTGGAACTATATTTGGCCAGCCGCGGGGAGGCAGTTGTTAAGCTGCGGGCGATGGGAAAGGAAGTTTTTTTGGATTTAAAATTTCATGATATACCCAATACGGTGGCTCAGGCTTCCCGCCAGGCGGTTGCTCAGGGAGTAACTATCTTCGATGTACATGCAGCGGGCGGCCGGGAAATGATGAAGAAAGCGGCGCAGGCCGCCAGGGAGCAGGCGGAATTACTTCAGGTAAAGAAACCCCTGCTCCTGGCTATAACAGTTTTGACAAGCATGGGTGAGCAGGATCTTAAGGAGATCGGTCTTACGGATCTACGCCGGACGGTGAGGGCCTGGGCCAAGTTGGCTCAGGAGTCGGGTTTGGACGGGGTGGTAGCTTCTCCCCATGAGATTGGTATCATCCGGGAAACCTGTGGCCCCGATTTTAAAATCCTTTGTCCGGGGGTGCGGCCTTCCTGGGCTGAGGCCGGGGATCAAAAACGGATTCTTACTCCACGCCAGGCCGCTGAATTAGGTGCTGATTATATTGTGGTGGGGAGGCCCATTACCCAGTCGCGGGATCCACGTTCGGCTGCCCTTAGAGTAATTGAAGAACTGAGCAATGTTTCCTAGAATATTAAGATTAAGAAAGGATGACGATGATGCTGGATTCTACCCAGGTTTTAGAGATACTGAAAAGTGTTGGTGCTTTTAAAGAGGGTCATTTTAAGTTTAGTTCCGGTCTTCATGGTGATACTTATATCCAGTGTGCCCTGTTGCTTAAAGAACCGGTTTTGGCGGAAAAAGTATGCAAAGCTATTGCCGAACGTTTTCGCCAGGACAATCCTGACATAGTTATCGGACCTGCACTGGGAGGGGTCATTGTTGCCTATGAGGTTGCCAGGCATCTGGGAGTTCCCGGCATTTTTACCGAAAGGGAGAATGGTGTAACTACTTTAAGAAGAATGTTTACCATAGAACCGGGACAAAGAGTGTTAGTTGTGGAGGATGTTATTACCACAGGAAAATCTTCCCAGGAAGTTATTGACCTGGTTGAAGGATTTGGCGCCCATGTTATAGGAGTTGGATCTATTGTGGACCGGAGTAATGGTTTGGCAAAAATTTCAGTTCCCTACTATTCCCTTTTGAAAATAAAAATGAATAACTATGAACCTGAGGAATGTCCTTTATGTAAGAAAGGCTTGCCTTTATATAAACCGGGAAGCAGGGAATAAGTGCGACTTTTTTATAAGAGCAAAAGGCCGAAGTAAAACAAGATGGATTATTTTAGGTCACACAGTATGCTAAAATAATGACAACAGAGGAAGGGGAGAGAGCATGGGGATAACTGTGAAGGAGGCGCTAAAAATTGGCGGCTTGCGTACGGCCAAAGTTTTGGCAGGACATGGAGGTATAGACAGGGAAATTAAATCTGTGACAGTTATGGAAGTACCTGATATTGTCCAATGGCTCAAGGGGAATGAATTAATCCTTACCAGTGGTTTTGCCATTTCCAAAAATGAAGAAGATCGTATCCGGCTAATTAAGGACCTGTCGCAAAAAGGCATTGCCGGTCTGGTGGTCAAAGCAAAGCGTTTTCTCGATACTATCCCCCCGGAGATGTTGGAAACGGCTAATGAATATGCTCTACCCATCATTGAGATGCAACAACAGATTCCCTATCTTGAAGTTATTAACCCCATTATGACCGAAATCATCAACAGAGAGACTGCCCGGCTTTTACAGTTTGAAATGATTCACCGTAAACTGACAGAAGTAATATTTTCCGGCGGCGGCCTGTATGAATCCTTATCTGTACTGGCAGGAGTGCTTAATAACCCTGTAGCTGTTGTGGACAGGAAGTTAAAAGTGCTTGGGGAAAGTCCTGAAAATTGGTTAAATTTGGTGCTGCTCAGGGACGTCATTGAGAAAATAACAAATCCTTTAGAAATAGTAATTCCTGGAGATGCTTTACCCTATTATGTTTTTCCCCTTATTCTCGAAGGTGTGGTAGAAGGATACCTTATTGTGGGGCAGGTAGACAATCCCTTAGAACGTAATGCTTTGCTTTCCGTAGAAAGTTCTCTTTCCCTTTTAGCTGTTGATTTACTCCGCCGTAAAGCTGTTGACCAGGTAGAGAAAAGCTTTCGTAATGATTTTATGGAAGATTTGTTGTTAGGGCATATCAAAACAGAAAGTGTTGCCCAACGGCGTGCCCACTTTTTGGGTTTACCG
>CAZWTM010000019.1:0-44596 GCA_964637385.1 uncultured Peptococcaceae bacterium | reverse complement strand
CGATGAACGCCTTCGCGATCTAACGTTCGGGGGTTAAACGAAGCTGGAGGCCAAAATATGGATCGTCTCCTAGAAGATTTTTTTACTGCGCTCCGCGAATCTGGGGTGAGGATATCGGTTGCGGAGAGTATTGATGCCGCGAATACCGTAAAACTTTTGGGCTACCGGGACAGAGAAGCTTTAAAATATTCCCTTAGTGCTGCCCTGGCAAAATCCATTTCAGAGAAAGAGATTTTTAGCCAGTGTTTTGATCTTTTCTTCTCCTTAGCTGCATTTTCAATTCCTGGGGATGATTTTTCTGCCGTTTTAAAAGAAGGTATTTGCCAGGAAATTTCCCCCCTTGCACAGATGCTTCTCAACGGAGATAATTTGGGGCTTATGGCATCTTTAAGAGAAGCTGCACAGGCCGTAAATATTAGTGAAATGAAACTTATTACCCAGCAGGGTACCTATATTAGAAAGATTATGGATCACATGGGATTTGAGGAACTGGATCGGGACATTCAGCGGCTTTTCCAAGGAAATAAGCCTGGCGTGCAACGAATGGCTTCTGCCTTGGAAAAGTCCAGACATAATCTTTTAAACTACATAAATGATTTTGTAGAGCAGCAGTACTCCCTGTTTACCAGTTCCAGGATGCGGGGGATACTCGAAAACCACTTGAAGAATACCCGGTTTTCCGAAATTGATCAGCGACATGCTGAAGAGATGCGTAAGATTATTCAAAAGTTAGCCAAACGACTCTATGCACTTCACTCGCGAAGATTAAAGAGCCATAAAAGAGGGGGGCTTGATTTGCGCAAAACTCTTCGCAAGAACAGTGCTTATCAAGGTTTCTTATTTTTTCCCCAATGGAAAGCAAAAAAGATAGACCGCCCGGAAGTGTTTGTCATTTGTGATGTCAGTCGTTCAGTAAGAAACGTAGCCCATTTTATGCTCTTATTTCTTTATAGCCTGAACAAGACCCTCTCCAAAGTTAGGTCTTTTATTTTATGCTCCAATCTGGTTGAGGTCAGCCATCTTTTTGAAAAATATCCTGGTGATAAGGCTCTGGAAAAGATATATAAAGGTGATGAACTGAATATTGTTTTAGGTCCCACCGATTATGGGCAGGCCTTTCTGGATTTTAAGGAAATAGGGTTAAATGCTGTTACTAACAAAACAACAGTCATTATCCTGGGGGACGCTCGAAACAACGGTGGCGATCCGCAAACCGGAATTGTAAAGCAAATTTACAGAAAATGTAAAAAGCTGATCTGGCTAAATCCCGAATACCCAGGTATATGGACGATGGGAGATTCAGAAATGAATAAATATCTTCCCTACTGTCATATTGCTGAAGAATGCAATACCCTTAACCACCTGTACAGGGTTTTAGACAGGCTTTTGAGATCCTGAACCGACAATTTTCATATCTTAAAGAGGGACCTTATACGAAGGAACGCTATTAAACTAACCGAGTTATGGAATAACAATTGGGGCATTATGAATTAAATGAAATATTAAAAGTCCTTACGTAAAATAATGAAAGACCAGCTAATATTGAGAGAATATTAAATAATACAGTTAGCAAAGCAGGTAGTACTGACCCCAATCCCAGTATTGTGTTATAATACAAATTGGGTACACAAAGACTGTTTGTAATAGACTTTTCTTAATAGTAGGGGGATATCATGAATAACTATCTCAAAGATGTACGCCAGTCAGCTTTTTCTTTAGTTTATTATCGCAATATTCTACATGATCGCTTACTTGTTTTGTATCTGGATATTATTTCTTTACTCCTGGAAAAAGAATTAACTGATCTTAAAAAAGACGAGTTACAGAATAAATATTACGAATTACTTTCAGTGCTTTTGGACAGGGGGCAGGAGCTTGTTACTACCGGTCATGATTTGTGGCGGGATTATATAATCAACCTTATCCTCTACAGCGAAAATGCCTTTACGGAAAAAGCAGGAGCTGAATCTTATCAGCAGTTGCCATCAGCTTTTCACCAGTTCATGCAGCATGACCTGCGCAGCCTACAGAAACTGGCTAGTCTAGGCGGAAAGGAAATGCAGGAACTTGTCAGGGAGAAATTGGGTAACACCCTTTGTGGTCAGTTGCTTTCTTGGGATGGTATAAAAATGGCCGGGAAAAACGATTCTGTTCCCAATCCCATAGCTCCTCTACTGGAGGCCTTTTACGCAAGCAGAGACTGGGGAATGTTAGCCCCTGCCCTGGCGGAATTCTATTACAGTCACGGTGTGGGCCATTTTGCCAAATATCATTTCTTCCGCTGGGTTGTGCATAATGGGACTGGCCGCCTGGAAGGTGTGGAAGAGCCTGATAAAATTCGCCTGGAACAGCTCTATGAATACCGGAAGGAGCAGGAAAAGGTTATTCAAAATACTGAATATTTCCTTGCAGGTTTTCCAGCCAACAATGTGCTTTTATATGGCGACCGGGGGACCGGGAAGTCCTCAACGGTAAAAGCCCTCGTCAACAAGTATGGTAATCGGGGTTTGCGCCTGGTGGAATTGCAAAAACAGGATATGAAATATTTCCCTGAAGTCCTGAAAATCTTACGAAAAAAACCCCAGCGCTTTATTATCTTTATTGATGATCTCTCCTTTGAGGAAAATGAGAATGAATACCGGGAATTAAAAGCTCTCCTGGAAGGCGGTGTTGAAGCCAAGCCGGACAACGTGGTGATCTATGCCACTTCTAATCGCCGGCATCTGGTAAAGGAAAGGTTTAGTGACAAGGAGATTACGGGTTATGATGGGGATGAGGTCAGACGTATGGATACTATTCAGGAAAAGATGTCCCTGGCCGACCGCTTTGGTATAACCGTAACCTTTATCAGCCCTGATCAGAAACGGTATCTTAAGATTGTGGAGAGCATGGTCAAAGAAAGAAAACTGGAAATCAGCCTACAGGAACTGGAACGCCGGGCTCTGCAGTGGGAGTTAAACGGCAACAGCCGCTCGCCACGCACGGCTAAACAGTTTGTAGATTTTCTGGAAGGCCAGCTGGGTATGCTAAAAGGTGCTAATATTTCATAATTCGCCTGGTAAAAAGGGAATGCCCTCTTAAAGGGGCATTCCCTTTTTACCATATATAATAGTACGTTAACCCAAAAAGCATGATAAACGCGGAAGGGAGGATAATTTTACTGTAGATCCTGGCAAAGTCGGCGTTAAAATGCTCCAGGGACATAACCAGGCAAAGATGCATGGGGGACACCATGGTTCCCATAGAATTACTGATAAAGGCCAGGCTGCCCAGGGGTAGAAGGTTAGCCGGGTTCATGGCTACCAGCATGGGTAAGGTAATGGATAATCCTGGTAAGGATTGGACAGGACTGCCAGGTCTTTAAGTGCTTCCAACAGAATCACTTCACTTTCGTGGTGTTGCATTTTCATAATATTATAACATTTGCTGGCCCGGTAATTTACTGGTTTTTGTCAAAAGAGAAGGTATCATGTAAAATGATAGTATGGAATCAAGAGAAGAATGGAGCTTTTCCTATGGACCAATCCAACAGCTTATACCGAAACTATGCGGAACATTTACAGGAAAAATACGGAGAAAAAATTTATAAACTGCCTGTGAATCTTCCTGGTACCTGCCCCAATCGTGATGGTACCGTAGGATACGGAGGGTGTATTTTCTGCGACGAAGCAGGCGCAGGCTTTGAATGCCTGCCCAATACACTCTCCATCTCCAGGCAGATTGCCCAAAATAAAGAGTTCTTTAAAAAGCGGTTTAATGCTAAAAAGTTTATCGCCTATTTTCAGGCTTTTACCAATACTTATCTGGGATTGGAGGATTTTAGGGCCAATATGTTGGCGGCCTCCCAGGAGGAGGATCTGGTAGGTATTTCTATTTCGACGCGCCCTGATTGTATCAACGAAGATTATTTGGCTGTTCTCAAGGATATTCGGGAAAAAAGGTCCCTTGATATCACTATTGAACTGGGCCTCCAGACAGTCAATTATCATACCCTGGAAAAGATAAACCGTGGACATACCCTGGCTGAATTTGTTGATGCCGTCATAAGAATAAAAAAGTATGGTTTTTCTATTTGTGCACACTTAATACTTAACCTGCCCTGGGACCAGGAACTCGACGTCATAGAAAATGCCAAGCTGCTCTCAGCTTTAGAAATAGAATATGTCAAGCTCCATTCCCTTTATATTGTTAAGGATACTGTCCTGGGCCGGATGTATGAGCAAGGGAAGTTTACTGTTATCAGTTTGGAGGAATATGTTGACAGGGTTATACTTTTCCTGGAATATCTCTCTCCCCAAATTGTGATTCAAAGATTGGTGGGTAAAGGACCCCAGGGGAATATGTATTTCTGTAACTGGGATACCAGCTGGTGGAAAATTAAAGCTTTTATCGAAGAAAAGATGCGGCAGCTGGGTTCATTCCAGGGGAAAAAATTTAATTATTTAAATGGCAGTGTTTTAAGAAATACAGCTTTGGCAAAGAGGATATAATTAAAAACCGGCGAATTTATCATATACATCCTGTTTAAATGAAATAAGCTTCAGGAGAGAGGGGAGTTTATGATGGGAAGTTATCAGCCTTGGGATGATTCCTGGCGCCAGCAAATTGTTTATATCACCATACCTTATCAGGTTGAGGCTCCTGTAGAGATGCCCTCCGACTTCTCCTGCCCTATGTTTTTGGGAGCCATTGCCCAGGGAGTGAAAGGGGAAAGTTTTTGGCAGGCCGTGGCAGGGGCTATGGTTTATGTTATAGGCCATGATCCCGGTAGTCCTCAGGTTCCGCTTTATGTACACTGGTTGAATTCATATAATCCAGCTCTAGCTAAAGAGCTGAATTACGATGGAGCTGATCAGGCTTCCAAGGGAGAACTGGAGAATGCCGTTTGGCTTTTACAGGCTGCAGTCCTGCTCCAGCCTGGAGAGGCTTCTGCTCATTATAACTTAGGGTTGGCCTTTTACGAACTTGGCTTAAAATTGCGTAAGCAGGGAAAAATGGCAGAAAGTGATGATTGTTTAAAAAGCGCTACTCAGTATTTTAAAAATACTTTGGAGATTGATCCTGATTATAGCCTGGCCTACTATAATTTGGGGTTTGTGTATAAAAGCCTGGGGTTAACGGGAGAGAGTGAAAAATATCTGCAGAAAGGGATTATTCTGGGCCTGGAAAAATTACCACGTCAGGAAAATGATAGGTATCCTAAAATAAGATAAAAAAGGAGGATTTATTTTGGCATTCAAAGGATATGTACAAGTCTATACAGGTGATGGTAAAGGTAAAACCACTGCCGCCATTGGTCTCACCATTCGTGCTCTGGGAGCGGGTAAAAAAGTTTTCTTCCTGCAGTTTATGAAAGCCAAAGTTTACAGCGAACATAAGATCTTACCGGGCATCTCTCCAAACCTAACCCTGGAAACCCTGGGTAAACCCTTTTTCGTGGTTAAGGAAGGAAGCATGCCAGAAGAGGAGCTGGCCAAGTGGCGTGATAAGGTTGTCATCTTTCCCCCGGGACAGCCACCCAGGGAATATGTAGAACTGATGGAAAGAGGGATTAAAATGGCCAAGGAGGCCTTAACCAGCGGGGAATATCAACTGGTGGTCTTGGATGAGATTAATGTGGCTTTACATTTTGGCCTAATCAGTTGGGACCAAGTAAAAGACTTAATTGACAGCAAAAGGGATGATGTGGAACTGGTACTAACGGGCCGTGGTGCTACACCTGAATTAATTGAGAAAGCTGACCTGGTCACAGAAATGAAGGAAATTAAACATTACTATACAAAAGGTGTAGAGGCCAGGATTGGGATAGAAAATTAACAGGAAACATAAAAAGAATATGCCATTAAAGCATACTCTTTTTAAATATATCAGAAGATATAAGTTTTGGGAGCCGGGAGGTTCCCTTTTTGTGCGATAGGCAGTCGCACCAGCTCTAGGCACAGTCTAGGGCACCTGCGTGTCTTAATAGACGCACTATTCCCCAACAAACAGGACAAGATTCTACTTCCGGGAAGTCGTTTGATTTACCTAAGGTTTATATATTCATCGAGAAATAAGTTAAAGTCCCATATTAATACCAAAAAAATCACCCCGAAACATTTTGCTAAAATATTAGCAAAATATTGGGGTGTGGAAAACATAGTTACGCCGTTTTATTTTAAAAATTTCCTCTGGTTTTGGATTTAAGCTATTTGCTCATGGGATGGAGCGATTCTTCATATATACGCCTTATTACCTCCTCGGTGGCCTTTACGGGTGAAAGTGAAAGCAGCAACCCCAGGGACGGGGTCGTCATGGCCAGTTCGACCAGCATCGGGATGTCCTTTTCGGTAAACCCGAAGTCCGCCAGCTTTTTCGTGCACCCAACGGTAAAGAGCCATTCTTCTACCTTCCTGGCTGCGTACTCTGCCTCGCCGGGCAGACCTTTCAGCTCAGGCACTATCGGGTTGTAAATATCGGCCAGCACTTCGGCTGCCACAGGGTAGATGGTCTTGATTATGGCAGGTAGCAGCGCACCCAGTCCTAGGCCGTGAGGCAATTCCGGCTTTACGGCGCTTAAAGGATGCTCCAGAGCGTGGGTGAGGTGCAGGAGGCCGTTGTCGAAAGAGATACCGGCCAGGGCCGAAGCATACAGTAGATAGTAGCGGGCTATCAGGTTGTCGGGTTCATTTATTGCAACCGGCAGGTAGCGGGCGATGAGCCTTACCGTCTCTTTTGCGGTTAAAATGCTGTAAGGGGATGCGGCAAGGGTCGTCGAGGACTCGGTAATGTGGTTCAGGGCATCCACTGTGACGGCCACAGTCTGGATCCCATCCAGTTTTGTCATGAGCTCGGGGTCATCGATGGCGAAAAGGGGATAAATGCAGTCGTAAGCAATGGCGGGCTTGTAGTTCTTTTCTGGGATTGTGGCCACCGCGAACCTGTCGACCTCCGTGCCGGTGCCGTGGGTGAGGTTTATGGCTATGATGGGGACTGCCTTTTCGGGGATGAATTTCTGCTCGTAGAGGTCCCTTCCGGTTCTGTCTTTGTACTCTAATAGGATTGCCACTCCTTTGGCGGTATCTATTGGGCTCCCGCCACCTATGCCTATCACTGCCCGGGCACCCATTTGGCGGCCCATCGCCGCGGCTTCGTCGATCATGTCAACCGTGGGGTTAGGGCCAACCCTGTCATAAATTGCATACTCGAGACCTGCTTTTTCAAGGGCCGGTTTGACCACATCCCATGCACCGCTGGTCTTATACGAGTTTTTGCCGGTGATGAGAAGCACCCTTGAGATACTCATACTCTTAAGCACATCTAGGATGTCACCGATTTTGTTTATGGCTCCTATTCCTAAATAGGTGGTATTCTTGCAGCGGAGCTCGAATACCTTGAACGGATTGATTTTAGCTTCCCACATGATCATCTTAACCTCCAGTTTGTGAAAATTGTAACATGTTACTTGCCCAGATGGTACCATACTTTCTTCGCCCTGTAAAGTAGAACTTTTGTTATTGTGATTATTCTATGATAATGCACTTGTGATTATTCTATGATAATGTCACTTGTATAAACTCACAGAGTAAAATGAAGACCGCTGACAAAGGTACTTTCCTTTGGCTCATTATGCCTGATGTGGGAAAAAGCTCTCTCAGGTTCGGGTTCGCTATGCAAGACAATGAGGGGACTCCCAGCCCCACCCGGGGTACACGCCCTCACCACATCGCCTTCGATCGCTCTCTTGAACAACGGCTTTAAATCCCCTCCGGCAAATACCTTTGTCGTATACTTTGTCAACAATCTGAGACCTGGTTTTCACCAGGTCTTCACAGCTTATGCCTATCTCATTACCCGACAGAATTAACATAAGTCGGTAGTCGGACGTTGGTTATCGGATATCGTTAAGTTAAGCACGGGCTTTCTTTTGCGCCAATTCTTTTTTCTTCTGTATGAGATAGCCAATTACCAGGATTGCTGCACCTATAATGTCTGTATAGGTACCCGGCGTTACCAGCATGATCCCGCCAACAAAGAACGCAATGCGCTCAATAAATGATAGGTTGGTGAGTAAAAAACCGGCAACCCCCGCACTGACACCGATAATGCCGATGACGGAAGTAATGGTAATCTGGACCATTTCCCAGGCGTGTACATCAATCATCAGCAGGGCCGGGTTATAAACAAAGATATAGGGTACCAGGAAGGCTGCGATAGCCAGTTTGGAGGCGTTAAAGCCTGTTCTTAGCGGGTCGGCCTTGGCAATCCCCGCTCCGGCAAAGGCAGCCAGCGCTACCGGTGGCGTAACGTCGGCGATAATACCGAAATAGAAGGCAAACATGTGGGCCGCCAGGACAGGCACGCCGATGAGGACAAGGGCGGGAGCAGCTATGGTGGAAGTTATGACGTAGTTGGCAGTAGTGGGCACACCCATCCCCAGGATGATAGAAGTAATCATAGTAAAGAAGAGCGTAAGGAGCAATTGACCCCGCGCCAGGTCTACCAGGGTGGTACCCAGTTTGAGACCCAGCCCTGTCATGGTTACCACACCAATAATGATACCGGCACAGGCAGTGGCGGCGAGAACCCCCAGCACACCCCTGGCTCCTTGCTCGAGCCCTTCGATAATGTCCTTAATACCAATACGGGTATTCTTCCTGAGCATAGAGACACCAATGGATAACACAATGGCATAAAGAGCCGCCTTCATCGGTGTCTTTCCGCTGACCAGCAGGTAAATAATGGCCAGCAAGGGGATCACCAAATGTCCCCTTTCCACTACCAGGCTTTTGAATTTGGGAAGTTCGTCGCGGTTCAAGCCTCTCAGGCCCAAACGCCTGGCTTCCAGGTGAACACCGGTCCAAACACCGAAGTAATAAAGGAGGGCCGGAATGACGGCTGCGGCAATGATTGTAACATAAGGGGTTTGGGTAAATTCCGCCATCAGGAAAGCAGCAGCACCCATAATGGGCGGCATCAGCTGGCCGCCAGTAGAAGCTGTAGCTTCGACAGCACCTGCAAACTCAGGTTTATATCCTAACTTTTTCATCATGGGTATGGTGAAACTGCCGGTTCCTACAACGTTAGCTACGGAGCTCCCGGAAACAGTACCCATGAGACCGCTGGAAAGTACGGCTACTTTGGCCGGACCGCCAGAAGCCCACCCGGCAATGGCATTGGCGATGTCGATAAAGAATTGTCCCATACCGGTTTTTTCCAGGTAGGCCCCAAATAAGATGAAGAGGAAGATAAAGGTGGAAGATACACCAATAGGAATACCAAAAATACCTTCAGTAGTATAGAAAAGGTGCTGTACTAATGTATCCAGGTCAGCCCCCCTGTGGGCCAGTTCCCCCGGGATATAAGGACCCAGAAGAGCGTAGGCTAGAAAGAGGAGGGCAATAGTAACCATGGGCCAGCCTACCACACGACGGGCTGCTTCAATGACGAGGATTACTGCAATTAATCCTACAATAAAGTCGATGGTGGTTACTGTGCCTGCCCTGGAAACAAGATCCTGGTAAAATACGACAATATACATGGGGACTGCTGCGCCAAGTACGGAGAAAATCATATCTACCGGATGCACACTATGCCGGGGCCAACTTTTTCTGGCAGGATACAAAAGGAAAATAAGACAGAAACCAAAGGCTATATGAATAGACCTCTGGATCATGGCATCCAAAACACCAAATACTGCCGTATAGACTTGAAAAAGGGAAAATGTAATAGCAATGGCAGATACAAGTTTGGCGGCGAATCCAGTTAATTTTCGGTAGTCCGATTCTTTATCATATTTTTTAAGAATTTCTTCGCTGTTGTCGACGTTTTCTAATTTGAGGTTTTCAGCCATTTTTTCGCCCCTTTGCAACTAGATAATTTAAATATTTTTTAAGACCAACTTATCTTTGGCCCTAATCTCGATAAGACTATCCGGTTGAGCAAATTCCAGCAGAGGATATGTTTTATCGCCTATTTTAATAGCATGGTCAGGTATGGGAGAAACCCGGATAGGGATAGATTCAAAAACCCTGGTAAATTGTAAAACAAATTGCCCATTTTCATTGGTGAAAACGCCACCTTCATCAGTAAAAGGCATTCCTACTCCCAGAGACGAGTATCTTACTTCTTTCAAAATAAACTTATTATCGTCACCGATGAGATAAGTTTCATAAACAGGGGTCCTGTGAACCGAGTGAATAAAAATCAAGGTAAACTCTTTTCCAGGGACAATTAGTTCCTTTTTTATTTTGTGTTCCACATCTCGAAGCATCAATACTGTATCTTTTTCCACCCCGAGACCCAGGAACAAAAGAGCAGCGACGAAAGCCACGAAAAGAATTTTTACCAGTTGTCTTTTCATAAAATCTGAGCATTGGATTGCTCCAATGCTCAGTTACCCCCTTCAGATTATTTCTTTTGTTCCTTAAAGAACTTTTCTGCACCTGGGTGAAGTTTAATTCCCATACCTTTTGTACCGGTTTCGGGTTTAATAAGTGCTCCTTTGGCATGGGCCGCTTTTAATCTCTCCTGGTTGGCATACATTGTCTTAATCAGTTCATAGGCAGTCTTTTCATCCATTTTGGAGCTAACAGCCAGCATAGCCATAACGGCTACACCTTTAACTTCTGTGGTTTGATCTTTATAAGTATTGGCCGGGATAGTATCTTTGGCATAAAAAGGATATTTTTGGATAAGTTTATCGGCAGTAGCGTCATCTACAGGTATTAAAACAATTTTATGCTGGGCTGCGATATCAGAAATAGCAGCAGTAGGATAACCCGCGGTAACGAAAGCAGCGTCAATGTTTCCGTCTTTCAAGTTATTGGCTGCTTCACCGAAAGAGAGATACTGGACGGTGATATCATTATAAGTAATACCAGCTGCCTCTAGAATTTGCCGGGCGTTTGCTTCTGTGCCACTGCCGGCAGCGCCTACGGCAACCTTCTTGCCCTTGAGGTCTGCTAAAGTATTGATATTCTTATCAGCTCTGGTTACGATTTGGATGTTTTCCGGATACAGAGAAGCAAAACCTCTGATATCTTCATATTTCTTATCTTTAAAGGATTCTGTCCCGGTAGCAGCATAGTAGGCAATATCGTTTTGCACGAAGATAACTTCTACTTTACCATCTTTTAAGAGGTTAACGTTGGCAACGGAAGCGCCGGTGCTTTGGGCAGTAGCATTCATACCTTTAATGTTTTTGTTCCAGATATCAGCTAAGGCTCCACCTAAAGGGAAATAGGTTCCTGTGGTTCCACCGGTAGCGATGTTTATAAATTTTTTGCTTTCTCCGCAACCGGTTACCAGTACTGCTAGCATTAAAACTGATAAAACGATAGCAATAATCTTCTTGTTCATTTTTACACCCTCCCTAATTTTTTGGGGGTCAACCCCGTTACTATTATATAACACTATCCAGGTTAACTCAAGACAAGAGAAGCGTGAGTTGAGAATATTATGTATTTTGTATTTATCATACAAAATACAATGTAAAAATGATAAAAACGAAAGGGAGCCGCCAGCTCCCTTTGCTGTTATGCTTTGATATGTGATTTTTCCCAGGATCGACTGCGAAATTTTTGTAAAGCGTAGATTGTTACGATAAGGATTAAACCGATAGTATCAGTAAAAGAACCGGGATCGATCAGGCAAACACCCGCCGGGAAGAGAAGGAGCCTTTCCCACCAGTAACAGCGGGTAACAAAGAAACCTGTGGTACTGGCGCCTATGCCAAACATACCAATCAGAGCCGTAATCAGTGCTTTGGTGATGGCCAGAGGTGTAACTTTTACCAGGATCAGGACAGGCGAGAGGGCAAAAATATAAGGAACAAGATAAGCGGCGAAGCCTAACTTAAAGGCTTCGAAGCCGGTCTTAAAGGGATCGGACCTGGCAATACCTGAACCGGCAAAGGCTGCTAAAGCTACGGGAGGAGTGATGTCGGCAACAATACCGAAATAGAAAACGAACAAATGAGCAGCCAGGGGATGGATGCCTACTTGCACTAAAGCAGGGGCGGAAACTGTAGCCTGGATGATATAGTTGGCTGTCGTGGGTACCCCCATCCCTAAAATGAGAGAACCGATCATGGTGTAAAGGAGGGTCAGATAAACGTTACCACCGGCCAAGCCAACAATCCCGCCGGCCATCTTCAAGCCCAGCCCGGAAAGGGTAATAACACCCACGATGATCCCTGCGGTGGCGCATGCTGCTACTACTGGAAGGGCGGAGCGGGCACCATCCTCCAGGCCCTGGATTAAATCCTTGATACCCAGCCGGGTCTCCGGGAGGATCATGGCCACACCGATTATCATCAAGATGCCGATGAGGGCTGCCAGCATAGGGGTAAAACCTTTCACCAGCATGATGATAATGCCAAAAAGGGGCAGGGATAAAAACCATTTGGTCTTGAGAAGATGTTTCCAGTCAGGCAGTTGCTCTTTGGGAATGCCTTTAAGGCCTGTTTTTCTGGCCTCTAAATGAACGGTGATAAAGATGCCTGTAAAGTAGAGAAGAGCGGGGATGGCTGCGGCCAGGGCTATTTTATAATAAGGAATGTTTAAAAATTCCGTCATCACAAAGGCGGCTGCACCCATAATCGGGGGCATTAACTGTCCGCCCGTGGAAGCGGCAGCTTCCACGGCGCCGGCGAATTCTGGGCGGTAGCCGATGCTTTTCATCAAGGGAATGGTCACAGAACCAGTACCTACTGTATTGGCTACGGAACTTCCTGAAATGGTACCCTGAGTGGCACTGGCCACTACTGCTGCTTTGGCGGGTCCCCCTGTGGCACTGCCGGTTAACCCCACAGCAACGTTGGTCATCCAGTCGCCGATGCCCGTTTTCTTTAAAAAGGCGGCAAAGAGCATAAAAAGAAAGATAAAAGTAGACGAAACATCGATGGGAATGCCGAGAATACCTTCTGTCCCTAACCACTGAAAGGTGGCAATTCTTTTCACGGTAAAGCCCGGATGAGCCAAAAACCCGGAAAATTCGGGCCCCAAGTAGGCATAAAGTAAGAAAATAACTCCCAGGGAGGTAATGACGGGCCCGGCGATACGCCGGGTAGCTTCAATGATTAAGAGTACGGCAATAATGGAGACCCACATGTCCATTTCATTATAGTTTCCGGCCCGGTTGATTAAGTCTTCGTAATAGATGACGTGATAAAGGGATACTCCGGCGGACAATGCGGCCAGCAATAGATCATACCAGGGAATAGAAGTGCTTTTACGCTTACGCTTAAAGGGGTAAAGGAGATAAATTAATACCAGGGCGAAACCTACATGAGGTGCTCTTTGCAATGTTGACGGGAAAATTCCAAAAGCCGCAGTATAGAGCTGACCCAGGGACCAGACCACACAGATAAGTGTAATCAAACGGGCCCAGGGGCCTTCTAGCTTCCGAAAATTAAACTCACGGTCATATTTGGCCATGATTTCCTGGGCCGTACCGTCATTTTTGTTCTTTGCCGTGATTTTAACTTCATCATTTACTGGAATCACTTTCCTCCTCCTTTCTGTAGGCACCGGGGAAGATTTAGAAAAGACCGGCCGCCTGCGCGGGGCAAGGCACCGGCCTCTTGAAAGGAAAGGGGACACATCTGCTTATCTTAAGAAGTTACTAGTTATTAGTTACTAGTTACTAGTGATTTGGGTCGGACTTCGGAAGTCGGAAGTCGGAAAACGGAAATTGGAAAATGGAAGGAAATGTCACCAATATTTAGGAGGATTAGTTATTTCGGCATAATATTGTCGGGAATCTTAATCCCTTTCTCTTTATAGTACTTTACTGCACCGGGATGGAGAGGAGTGGTAATACCTTCTAAAGCTTTTTCCAATTTAATATATTTACCTGCAGCATGGGCGGCAGCAATTTCTCCGCTTTGCTCATAGAAGACCTTTGTTAAGTCGTAGACCAGATCTTCAGATAGGTCGGCTTTACAGTATAAAGCTGCCTGCATGTTAATAGTGTAGGCATCTTTTTCATTACCATAGGTGCCGGCGGGAATCACATACTGGCTGAAGAAGGGGTATTTGGCTTTTAACTTCTCAAACATGTCCCCTTTGATTTCAATAATCTTAATCTTACGAACCGTCATGATGTCTTGAATAGCAGCTGCCGGTACACTCAACACACCAAAGTTGGCATCGATATGGCCGTCTTTAAATTTGCTGGCAGCATCGCCGAAGCCGGCATATTCAGGTTTGAAATCTTCCAATTTAAGTCCATATTCAGCAAAAATGTCTTTGGAAATAACAGCTGTACCGCTGCCCGTAGGGCCGATAGCTACTCTCTTGCCTTTTAAATCAGCAATAGATTCGATTTTACTGTCTGCTGCGGCAATCCCTTGATATACTTCGGGATAAATAACACCGATAGTGCGGAAGTTCTTAATAGCCCCTGTATCCTTGAAGGCATCACCTTCACCTTTCCAGGCTTGGTCTGCAATGTTGTTCATGGCCATACCCAGTTGGGCTTCACCTTTACCGATCCGTTTGAGGTTTTCAACGGAAGCGCCGGAAGGCTGGGAAGTAACCTGGACTTTACCGGCCAGATGTTTATTCCATGTATTGGCCATGGCTCCCCCCAGGGGATAATATGTACCGCCTGTGGATCCGGTGAGCAGGAACAATTGAGTTACCTTGGGTTTTTCTTCCTTTTTCTCCGGAGCTTGGGTACTGTTGCCACAACCCATGAGAGCGGTACTTAAAGTGAAGATAATCAGGACCAGCAGTGCAATCTTTTTCATTTTCTCTCCTCCTTAAAAAATATGTGCATGTTATAATTCATTATAACCTATAAACGTGCAGGAAATCCACCTGTATACAATATATTCGTAAAATTTAAATTAGCATGGCATTTATAATTGAAATAATGATGAAATTCCTGCATAATATATAGTATCAATGAAGGAAAAAAATCAAAAGAGGAGGAAGAATTATGGATAATGTTTTTTACCGGAACTTGCGCAAAAGCTATCCAGAAGTTGATTACGGTAAAGGTATATATTTATATGATAAGGAAGGAAAAAGATATATTGACGCCTGTTCAGGTTCAGCCGTGGCCAACTTGGGTCATGGGCATCCCCGTGTGATAAAAACCATGACAGAGCAGGCCGAAAAAGTAGCCTTTACCCACTTATCCAGGTGGACCTCAGGTCCTATCAAAGAACTGGCCGATCTTGTAGCTCACCTGGCTCCAGGTTCTTTAAACAAGTTGTATCTAGTTTCGGGAGGTTCTGAAGCTACCGAATCCGCCTTAAAAATGGCACGCCAGTATTACTTGGAGCGTGATGGTAAGTCAGGTAAATATCGCATCATTTCCCGCTGGCAGAGTTTTCATGGTAACACCATCGGTGCGCTCTCCATGACAGGTGATAAACGGCGCAAAAAATATACGCCTTTACTCCTTAATTTTCCCCATGTAGCGCCGGCCTACTGTTATCGCTGCCCTTTTGGTAAAGATAAGGAGACATGCAGTGTTGAATGTGCTCTGGATTTAGAGAGAGTAATAAAGCTGGAAGGGGCCGATACCATTGCCGCTTTTATTGCTGAACCCGTTGTGGGAGCCGCATGCGGGGCCTTGGTACCCCATAAAGACTATTTCAAAATCATCCGGCAGATTTGTGAACATTATGATATCTTGTTCATTGCCGATGAAGTTATGACTGGTTTTGGCCGTACAGGTTCCATGTTCGCTATCGAGGATTGGGGAGTTGTGCCTGATTTAATTTGTGTGGCCAAAGGCATGAGCGCCGGGTATTCGCCTCTAGGCGGTGTCATAGCAAAAGATGAGATTTACGAGGTCTTTAAAAATGGTTCGGGTTCCTTTGTCCACGGTCATACTTATGGCGGCAATCCCTTATCTGCTGCTGTGGCTGTGGCGGTCGTAAAAACCATTCTAGAAGACAATCTTGTGGAAAATTCACGTACGGTTGGTGAATATTTGCTTGGACAATTGCAGAATAAGTTATCATCCTTCTGGTATGTAGGTGATGTACGGGGTAAAGGGTTGATGCAAGGGGTAGAGATTGTTAAGAATAAAAATACTAAGGAACCTTTCCCTGCTTCCTTGAATATTGCTGAGAAACTTACAGTAACTTTGATGAATTTCGGCGTCATCGTTTATCCCGGTAACGGTATGGCTGATGGAGAGAACGGCGACCAGTTTTTACTGGCACCTCCCCTGATCATCACCAAAGCTGAGGTTGACGAGCTAGTTGAGAGGATGGAAGCAGGCTTTTGTGAGTTTGAAAAAACAATCTC
Organism: uncultured Peptococcaceae bacterium; assembly: GCA_964637385.1. Lineage (GTDB taxonomy): Bacteria > Bacillota > Peptococcia > DRI-13 > DRI-13 > Thermanaerosceptrum. The sequence continues at coordinate 28,346 of CAZWTM010000019.1, read as the reverse complement.
TCAGTATAAGTGAGGATTAGCACAGGAGGGAAGATGCAAGTGGGAAACAAAGTAATTATAACGATAGCGCCAACAGGCAATGTGCCAACCAAAGAGATGAATCCCCATCTCCCCGTAACGCCCCAAGAAATTGCAGATCAAATATATGAATGCTGGAAAGAAGGAGCGGCAGTGGCCCATATTCATGCCAGGGACAAAGAAGGCAAACCAACCTCGGATGTGAATGTTTACAGGGAGATTTTAGAGCGTTTGAGGGAGAAAAAGGATTGTGACATTATTACACAGCTCTCTACAGGGGGCCGGGCAGGAAACTCTTACCTGGAGCGGGGACAGATGATTTGTCTTAAACCAGAGATGGCCAGTCTGGCTACAGGGTCATCCAATTTCCCAACCAAGGCAAATTTGAACGACCCTGAGACTATTGCTTATTTGGCGGGACAAATGCGAACTTATGGTGTGAAACCCGAAATAGAAATTTTTGACACAGCGATGCTGGCTAATGCCATGCAGCTTGTCAAACAGGGTGTCATCGACTGGCCCCTGCAAATTAATCTTGTCCTGGGTGTGCCCGGATCCCAACCGGCTAGTTTTCAGCAGCTTTTCTTTTTGTATCAGAATCTACCCCAAGATGTTACGTGGACTGTATCTGCCATTGGGAAAGACCATGTGCCATTATCTACCATGGCACTGGCTTTAGGCGGCAATGTGCGCGTGGGACTGGAAGATAACATTTATTACAGTAAAGGTGTTTTAGCTACCAATGTTAGCCTGGTGCGAAGAATTAAAAATATCGCTCTTGCGATGGGGAAGGAAATTGCCACACCAGAAGAGGCGCGGCAAATTTTAGGTTTAAAAAGACTGGACAAGTAAATGTTGGTTTGTCAGCAAAGAAACAAGAAAAAGAGCCTGTTAGCTTCACTAAGCAGCAGGCTCTTTATTGCTCTTTATTATACTATAACTTATTTAATAATAATCATGGCGTAGCCGCGTTTTTATTCCGAGTAGTAAGTTTTAAATCTGGCCCAGATGTCTTCCAGTTGGCTTAAGGCTTCCGTAGTTTTCTCCGGTTCTGTTGTCCCCACGGCAATAATCAGGGCGTTGATCAGGCTTAAAGGTGCCACAAAGGAGTCGATAAAGGACCCCATATGGCTGTGGGCTACCAGGAGGCGCTTGCTGTACTGGGAAAGAGGAGAGGTCACGGAGTCGGTAATGGCCAGGGTTTGGGCGCCTTTTTCCTGGGCATATTTGAGTCCTTCAATAGTTTGACGGCTGTACCTGGGAAAGGAAATGCCGATGACCACGTCTCGAGGTCCTACAGCAAGCAATTCTTCAAAAAGAGTACCGGTCCCGGAGATTAGACGGGAGTTCTTTAAGAGGAGATGAAGATAAAAATGCAAGAATTGTCCCAGGGCGGTGGCGCTGCGCAGGCTAATGATATAGATATTGCGCGCCTGAATGATTTCCTGGACGGCGGAGCGGAAATCCTGGACATTCACGTCTGCCATGGTTTTTCTCAGGTTTTCCATATCTGTGTGAAAAACCCATTCCAGAACATTGCTATCTTCTTTGAGGGATAGCCGGTATCTTTCCACTGTGGTAATTTTATTTTTGATCATATCCTGTAATGCTTTGTTGAGTTGGGGATACCCGTCATAGCCCAGCATATTGGCAAAACGTATGACTGTTGATTCACTCATACCCAGGGTTTGTCCCAATTCCAGAGCCGTAAGGAAGACTGCCTTATCGTAATGCTGTAAAATAAATTCTGCCAGTTTACGGTGGTTACTGCTCATACTAGGGAACTTTTCCTGGATACGTTTGGTCAAAGAAAGGTTCATGGGTTTTCTCCTCGAAAGTTATTGCTAAATGTTTTATTTAAATATTAACATATTATTAGGTTCTTAGGCATGTTCCTTTTAGTTAACAGATTAATTTAAAAGAGGTGCACAATGAGTAATGATAGGTTAGGGCTGATTGTCACGATAATCTCAGCAGTATCCTTTGGTGCCATGTCCATCTTTGCTAAATTTGCTTACGATGGTGGGGCTAATGTTCCCACAGTACTCTTTTTACGCTTCACATTAGCAGCTCTTTTTTTCTGGGGGTACCTGTTATTGATCAAAAGGGATTTTGAACCTTATCCCTGGCTTGTTACGCTCAAGCTTTTTTTGCTGGGAGCCTTAGGATATGGCAGTATGTCGGCCTTTTTCTTTCTCGCAGTAAACCGTATACCGGCTTCACTGGCCGGTATGCTCCTTTACCTTTATCCGGCTTTGGTCACCATAACAACCATTGTTCTGAAACAGGAAACTTATACAAGACAAAAAGGGATAGCTTTACTGATTACTTCCCTGGGACTGATTTTAGTCCTGGGTACCTCTTTTGAGGGAATTGATTTTCTTGGTATCTTGTTTGGCATAGGCGCTGCCTGCACCTACACTATCTATATTGTCACGGGTAGTAATGTACTGCGTGTATTGGAGCCCATTAAAGCTACTACTTATATCATTACGGGGGCAGCCAGTACATATATCTTGTTTGGCTTAACAACGAAAAATTTGTCTTTTAACTTTACATCTTTAGCCTGGTTAACCATCAGCGGAATAGTGCTAATATCTACAGTAGTAGCTATTCTCTTTTTCTGGTTAGGTGTGCAAATGGTAGGAGCAGCCAGGGCCAGCATTATCAGTTCTATAGAGCCCCTGATTACAGTCATTTTGGCATGGTTTGCTTTTGGCGAAATGCTTTTACCCATACAACTGGCGGGGGGTGTGTTGATTATACTTGGCGTGTTTGTCTTACAGTATCCGGGGAAAAATAAGCCGGCAGTTTTACCAAAGGAAACTTGATGGAAAATCAGGGGTAAAGGTAGGATCTTGGCCTTTTACGAAAAATCAGCATGAGAAAAACTCCTGCGATGAAACCGCCGATATGAGCCCAGTAAGCTACAGGATTCCCCATCATGCCTAAATTGGCAATGCCGTTCAATACCTGAATGACAAACCAGATGAAAAGAAAAATCACTGCCGGGATATCCCTAATGGTTATAAAGAAGAGGATGAAAATGAGAGAGGTTACCCTGGCCCGGGGAAAGGTAATAAAATAGGCGCCCAGTACTCCGGCAATGGCTCCGCTGGCCCCCACTAAAGGAATGGGTGAAGCTGGGTCTGTTAAAATGTGGGCAATATTGCCCCCAATACCGGCTAGTAGATAAAAAAGGAGAAAGCGAAAATGTCCCAGTTTATCTTCGATATTATCGCCAAAAACCCAAAGATAGAGCATGTTAAAGAGTACGTGAAACCAGCTGCCGTGTAAGAAAGTAGATGTAATCAAAGGGGGATAGAGAAGGCCCGCCCAGAGAAACTTCTGCAATTGTTCCGTAAAGTGGGCAGGAATCAGGGCATAATTCATGATAATTGCCTGGAATTCAAGCCGTGAACTGGTGGCCTGCACATAATATATGTAAAGATTAAGCACAATGAGGCAGACGGTGATGAGGGGGAAATTACGGGAACGGGTACTGTCGCGTAACGGTATCATAAGGCACCTCCCTTAAATATATCTTATTGTAACACTTTATTTGGCAAAGATATACTAGTAAGAACAGTAGCCCATAATGTTGTGTTTTTGTTCTTATCAACTGAGAGGAATAACATGAAAAAGAGCGGTTAAACAACCGCTCTTTTTCATGTTATTCTTTTGCTTTTGGTTCAGGAGAAACAGGAACAGGCTTTTGTTTAGTGGAATATATCCATTTCTCCCGCAGTGGTTCAGTAGTAACCTTTTCATAATCAATTACATTTTTACAAAACCAAATCCATTTGTTCATTGAAATCCCTCCTTCATCTCCTGCATTATGAGTACAATTGTAATTTATAATTTATATTGTTTACTACTATGATATGAAGTAAGGGACAAAAAGGGTATTAAAAATAAATCTAAACGTTGTTTAAGCTCCTCTTTAACAATGGAATAATATGGGCTTTACTTATGACCTGTACAAGTTGCTACTTCCAATATCCAGCACGCTACGCCTGCAGCTTTTTCTGCTCATCATTTAAACAGGAACAATTACAACGAATTGGCGGAACAGCAAGTCTATCAGCAGATGGACGTTGTTCTGGGCGGCGGTTCCCAATACCTGTTCCCCAAAGAGTTAGGCGGGAAGCGGGAAGATAATGAACGGTCAGACAATTTACATGAAATCCCTTACTATTTTAAGCGAAGGAACTACCTACGTACCGCAAGAAGCAATTGATCTTTTCACTGCGAAAATAAAGTAAAGATAGTAATAGGGAAGCCCTCACCCATCAATGTGTTTGATCGGTGGGGGATTTTTTATTTAAACGTTAATGATAAATTAACAGATCCTTTACTTGAAAAGAAAGGTCTCTAAACATAAAAAATGTAAAGTAAGAAAAAATTGCTGAAAATTTTTGTAAGGAAAGTATTTATTTGATGGCGAGGAGGCGGATAAGTATGACGAAGATTCTGGTCGTTGATGATGATATAAATATCCAGGAATTATTAAAGTATAATCTGGAAAAAATAGGATATTATGTAAAAATTGCCGGTGATGGCAGACAGGCTTTGGAAATGGCAAAAGAATTTAAGCCGGACCTTATCCTGCTGGATATGATGTTGCCCTACATGGACGGCCTGGAAGTATGCCGCCAGTTGCAGAGTGATAAGACTTTAAAAGATATTCCTATTTTAATCCTTTCGGCCAAAGGTGAAGAACTGGATAAGGTTGTTGCCTTAGAACTTGGTGCAGAAGACTATCTTACCAAACCTTTTAGTCTCCGTGAGTTGCAAGCCCGTATCAAGGTGCGTCTTCGCCACAAAAAAGGCGAGGAGCGAAATATTGATTTTAACATTATCAAAGCAGGAGAAATAGAATTAAGGGTTGCAGAATACGAGGTCTTAAAAAATGGCCAGCGTCTGGATTTATCGCCTAAGGAATTTGAGCTTTTACAGATTCTTATGTCTCACCAGGGAAAAGTATTAAAAAGAGAGTTCCTCTTGAAAGAAGTCTGGGGATATAATTCTGTAGACCAAACCCGCACCGTAGATGTCCATATAAGGTTTTTACGTTGTAAGCTGGAAGAAAATCCTGATGATCCAGTTTATATTGAAACGGTTCGGGGGGTTGGTTATCGCTTTCGAACTCCACTTAAGGTTCAATCCTGTTAGAAGAATAAATTAATTTAATAATTTAACCGTATGACGGGGAAAGCCAGTTATACGGTTTTTTATTCCTAAGGAATATATATAATTCCTCAGGAATCAGGGGTCTTAGGGGAAGGTATTCCCCTATGTTCAATGAGGAGGGTAACGGCGGAGCCTCATTGGGAACGCAGGGGTTTCCGTTGAAGGACAAAGCGCGCGTTAGCGCCTTTGTTCATTGTGTCCGGGTTAGAGAATTGCTTTCTTGCTTAATTCTTAATATTATAGATGATTTTCTGGCAGGAAAATGGCGGCAGGTGGGGAATAACAATAATAAGCTGGTGCGCAAAGGAGTGATTTTATGCAGAAGACCTTAAGCATAGAAGAATTAAAAAAATTTTGCAGGGATGTGCGAGCTGATATTGTAAGAATGACAGCGGAAGCCGGTTCAGGACACCCGGGTGGCAGCCTTTCTTCCGTGGAGTTGCTTGTACCCCTCTATTTTAATGTCTTAAACCACAGGCCTTCCCAGCCGGACTGGCCGGACAGGGACCGGTTCATTCTTTCTAAAGGGCATGTGGGACCTGTGCTTTACGCGGTAATGGCCCGTGCCGGTTATTTCCCTGTAGAGGAGCTCTTGACTTTTCGCAAAATGGGCAGCCGGCTTCAGGGTCACCCTAATATGAAAGTTTTACCCGGCCTGGAAAGCTCCAGCGGTTCCCTGGGGCAAGGGTTATCCATAGCCAACGGTTTGGCCCTGGCTGCCAGGCTTGATGGCCGATCTTTTCGGGTCTACTGCCTGATGGGTGACGGTGAACTCCAGGAGGGACAGGTTTGGGAAGCAGCTATGACTGCGGCCCACTACAGGTTAGATAATGTTTGCGCCCTGGTTGATTACAATAACCTGCAGATTGACGGTAAAGTGGAAGATGTAAAAAATATAGCGCCTTTGAGCGCTAAATGGCAGAGTTTCAACTGGCATGTAATCGAAATAGACGGACATGATATAGGGCAGGTCCTGGAAGCCTATAGAGAAGCTAAAAGCCAAAAAGGCAAACCTACGGTAATTATTGCTCATACCATTAAGGGGAAAGGGGTTTCCTTTATGGAAAATGCTGCCGAATGGCATGGGAAAGCACCCAACAGGGAAGAACTAGAGCGGGCTTTGCAGGATATCTACCGGGAGGAGGGTGTAAGATGAAAATGAAACCAACCCGAGACGGTTATGGTGAAGGCTTATTGGAGCTGGGCAGAACCAACCCCGATGTGGTCGTGTTAGATGCAGATTTGGCTAAATCTACACGCACGGAATGGTTTATGCAACAATATCCCGACAGATTTTTTGATATGGGAATTGCGGAACAGGATATGCTGGGAACAGCGGCAGGTTTAGCTCTGGGCGGCAAGATTCCTTTTGTAACCACCTATGGTGTTTTTGTGGCCGGTAGGGCCTGGGATCAAATCAGAACAACCGTAGCTTATGCGGGATTAAATGTAAAAATCGGTGGCGCCCACGGTGGTATTTCTGTAGGGCCTGATGGCGCTACTCACCAGGCTTTGGAGGAAATTGCCCTGATGAGGGTTCTTCCCGGGATGACTTTGATCGTACCGGCCGATGCCATAGAAACTAAAAAGGCTACTATCGCTGCCGCAGGGATTAAAGGACCATGTTATTTACGTTTTGCCCGGGAAGCAACCCCTGTTTTTACCAGAGAGGAAGATCCCTTTGTTATCGGGAGGGCCAATACATTAAGAGAGGGCAGTGATGTTACCATCATTGCCTGTGGGCCTATTCTTTATGAGGCTTTGCTGGCCAGTGATCATTTAAAAGAAAAGGGGATAGGAGTCAGGGTAATTAACATGCATACGGTGAAGCCTTTAGATAAGGACGCTATCCTTAAGGCTGCTGCGGAGACGGGGGCCATTGTCACCGCCGAGGAGCACCAGATCATGGGCGGATTAGGCGGAGCCGTAGCGGAGGTTTTAGTTAAGCATAAGCCCGTGCCTGTGGAAATGGTGGGTATCAATGATACTTTCGGCGAGTCGGGGACCCCCCAGGAGCTGGCGGAGAAGTACGGGCTGACGGCCAAGGATATAATTCAAGCGGTAGAAAGAGTCCTTGGGAAAAAATTTAAATAAATAATCTGGCTGCCTGCATTTATTCTCTTTACAGTATTGGAAAATGGGGATATAATTAAATAAAAAACATCTGGCAAACACGCAAACGCTAAGAATATAAATAATATAATATTGAGTTTTAGTTTAGTTGAGTTGAGCTGAAGTAAGCCGAGATGAGATGAGTTGAGTTTTGATTTTGAGGGTTTTTGTTTTATAGTACGTCTCTATGATTTCCTACCCTCGATTACTCAATTGCGGAACACATCCAGGGCTTGTCAGCCCTGGATTCTCTTTTTTAGGTCCAATTTGAATTTTTAAATAAAGTGAAAGACTATGAAAGGGAAGAGTAAGTGAAGTAAAAGCCAGGTACAGAGAGCAAGGCCATGGCTGGAAGCCTTGCCCGAAGCTTTTCACTGAATGGGCCCTGGAGTTGCAGGCTGAAAATTTAGTAGGCTGGAACGGGAGCTCCCGTTATAGAGCAAAGCCCTCGACAAAGTGTCGGTGGCAGATGTAAAGAGAGACCGGGAATTTACCTTTTGGTCTAAGTTGGGTGGTACCGCGGGAAAAAGACTCGCCCCTTCGAGGGGTGGGTCTTTTTTAATCCATTAATTTAAAAATTAAAAAGAGGGGGATGCTGGCAATGTATCCATACTGTGAGGAAGAGTTCATAAAGCTGGCGCAAAAAGGTAATCTTATTCCTGTTTTTGAGGAATTTTCCGCAAGTTTAGAAACACCCTTATCCGTCTTCATGAAAATAAGAAGAGGCCCTTATGGGTTTTTACTGGAAAGTGTAGAGAGGGGGCAAAGCCTGGGACGTTACTCCTTCATAGGTTCGGAGCCTTACCTGCTTTTTAACGCTAAGGATGGGAAAGTGACCATTCAGGAAAATGGGCGAATAATTGACTTTGCCTCTTCAGATCCTTTGCTGGAATTAGAAAAGATTTTTAAAAGGTATCACCCCGTAAAAGTGCCGGGTCTTCCCGGTTTTACGGGAGGAGCGGTAGGATATTTGGGTTATGACATGGTTCGTTATTTTGAAAAGCTACCTTCCAAAAAAGAAGAGGATACGGGTTTCCCGGACTGCATGTTTATGTTTACCGATACCTTGGTAATCTTCGATCATGTCCGGCAGACCATACAGGTTGTGGTAAACGTCAGGGTAACAGATAATCCGCGTCATGATTATCGGGAAGCCGTAAGAAAAATTAAGTTTGTTAGCGCCAGGCTAAACGATCCCTTGCCTTTGTGTCAACTAAGTAACACGGCTAGACCTCAAAAAAATCTAAATTATAGTTATAATCTTACTTCAGAGCAATTCCAGGAGATGGTCAATGAGGCCAAAAGCTACATTAAGAAGGGAGATATTTTTCAGGTAGTTTTATCCCAGCGTATCAACATCCAACTGGAGACGGAGCCCCTGGAGATATACCGGGTTTTACGTTCCCTAAATCCTTCTCCCTACATGTTTTATTTACATCTGGATGATATTCGCTTTGTAGGTTCTTCACCGGAACTGCTGGTTAAGGTGGAAAAGGAAAAAGTTGAGGTTAGACCTATTGCCGGGACCCGGCCCCGGGGTAAAGATGAGTTTACTGAACACCAGTTGGAAAAAGAGTTGTTGGCCGATGAGAAAGAAAAAGCAGAACATCTTATGCTGGTAGACTTAGGGCGTAATGATTTGGGCAGGGTATCCAGGTATGGTTCTGTAAAAGTAGAAAATTTTATGGAAGTGGAAAAGTATTCCCATGTCATGCACCTGGTTTCCAGAGTAACAGGGACCCTCTTACCCGGTTATAACTGCTTTGATGCTTTGAGAGCCTGTTTTCCCGCAGGTACAGTGTCAGGAGCCCCTAAAATCCGGGCTATGGAGATTATTGACACACTGGAACCCACGCCCAGGGGACCCTATGCCGGGGCTGTAGGGTATATCAGTTATGGGGGAGATATGGATACATGTATTACCATTCGTACTCTTGTTGTAAAGCAGGACACAGGTTATATCCAGGCCGGAGCGGGGATTGTGGCCGATTCGGATCCCTTGAAAGAATACCAGGAAACCCAAAATAAAGCCAGGGCCCTTTTAAGGGCGGTGGAAATGGCAGAAAGGGGGGAAGCCTATGTTGCTGGTCATCGATAACTATGATTCTTTTACCTATAATTTAGTACAGTACCTGGGGATACTGGGGGCGGACAGCAAAGTGGTACGGAATGACCAGGCCAGTATTCAGGATATTATCACTTTTCAGCCGGAAAAAATCGTAATTTCTCCCGGACCTGGGACTCCTGATGATGCTGGGATCTGCAAGGAAGTGATTAAAAGATTTTCCGGAAAAATTCCTATCTTGGGGGTTTGTTTGGGACACCAGTGTATCGGTGAGGTTTTTGGTTTTCCCGTTGTACCAGCTCAGGAACTGGTTCATGGTAAGACTTCTCCCATCTATCACACGGGTAAGGGACTTTTTTCCGGTATTCCCCAGGGTATCCGGGTAACCCGTTATCATTCACTGGTACTGGAAAAGGACCATACTTCAAAGGATTTGCACATTATAGCCAGGACCGGGGATGGGACCATTATGGCGGTACAACATCAAAACCATCCCACTTTCGGAGTACAGTTTCATCCGGAATCCATTGCCACGGAGTATGGGCTGGATATTTTAAAAAATTTCCTGGCTTTTTGAGAGGAAAGGTAGCGGAGATGAGCAGAGAGGGGAGACAAAATGATCAAAGAGATTATCCACAAGGTCGTGATGGGGGAAAATTTGAGTTTTACCGAGGCCAGAGATGTTATGGAAGAGATCATGGAAGGCAAGGCAACGCCGGCCCAGATCGGCAGTTTGCTTACGGCCTTAAGAATGAAAGGCGAAACCGTTGAAGAAATTGCCGGTTGTGCCCAAACGATGAGAACAAAAGCCTTACCCATAACCAGCAAGCACAGTACCTTAATTGATACCTGCGGCACAGGCGGGGATGGCAGCGGTACCTTCAATATTTCTACAACCGTGGCCTTTGTCGTAGCCGGTGCGGGCTTACCCGTAGCCAAACACGGTAATCGTTCCGTATCCAGCAAAAGCGGCAGTGCTGACCTCTTGGAAGCCCTGGGAGTAAAAATTGACCTTTCCCCCAGTGAAGTAGAGATTATCTTAAATGAGATCGGCATCGGCTTTTTATATGCGCCTGTTTTCCATCAGGCCATGAAGCACGCTATTGGTCCCAGGCGGGAAGTGGGTATCCGCAGTATCTTTAATATTTTGGGTCCCCTGACTAATCCGGCCCGGGCCAAAGTTCAGGTACTGGGGGTTTATGACCCTGACTTAACGGAGATTATGGCACAGGTGCTGGAACGCCTGGGAGTGGAAAGTGCCTATGTTGTTCATGGGGCCGGCGGTTTGGATGAAATCTCCACCCTGGGACCTACAAAGATAAGCTGCCTGCAGCAAGGTTCTATTAAAACTTTTACAATTTATCCCGAAGATTTTGGTTTCGCCAGGGTTACCCTGCAGGACCTCCAAGGGGGAGATGCTCACCATAATGCCCAAATCACCAGGAGTGTCCTGGCCGGGAAGAAAGGTCCCTACAGGGATATTGTCCTTTTGAATGCAGCTGCCGCCTTTGTAGCCGCTGGGATAGCTAAAGACTTGGCTTTTGGCGTCAAAATGGCTGGGAATAGTATTGACTCGGGCCAGGCCCTGGAAAAACTGGAGCAATTAATTGAGGCTACTAACCGGATAAAGCATTAGGGGGAGTATCAATGATCCTGGATACGATTATTACGCATAAAAAAAGTGAAGTAAGCGAAAAGAAAAAGCTGGTTCCCCTGGATGAATTAAAAAGACAGTTAGCCGTGTTACCCCATGGGAAAAAAAGCTTTCAGCAGGCTCTGGCCCAGGAGGGTGTGAGCCTTATTGCAGAAGTGAAAAAAGCTTCGCCTTCCAGGGGGGTGTTGCGGGAAGACTTTGATCCTGTGAAAATTGCTGCCTGTTATGAAGAAAATGGGGCGGCGGCCATCTCGGTGTTGACGGATGTGCGATTTTTCCAGGGGAGTCTGGACCATTTAAAGAAGATTAAGCAGTCAGTCCGGTTACCCGTTTTACGCAAGGATTTTATCATTGACCCTTATCAAATATATGAGACAAAAGCTTATGGCGCCGATGCCCTTTTATTAATTGCCGCAGTTTTACAAAAAGAAGAGTTAACTTCCTTTCTTAAGCTGGCTCGCGATTTGGAACTGTCTGCTCTGGTAGAAGTTCATTGCCCACAAGAATTAGAAAAGGCATTATGGGCCGGGGCGGAAATCATAGGCATTAACAACCGGGATTTAAAGACCTTTAAGACAGACTTACAGACTACCTTTGAACTGGCAGGATTAGTGCCTGACCGGTGTTTGCTGGTAAGTGAAAGCGGGATCTCGACGGCTCATGATCTCAGACGGCTGGCTGAAGCAGGTGTGGATGCTGTTCTGGTGGGAGAGGCCCTGGTTACCAGCTCTGATCTGGGCCTTAAAGTACGAGAACTGGCAGGCAGGTGAGCTTATGGTATGGATTAAGATCTGTGGGATTACAAACCTGGCTGATGCAGAGACGGCCACAGCCTTTGGGGCCAATGCTTTAGGGTTTGTCTTCGCACCCAGTAAAAGAAAGGTGGAGCCCGATACCGCCAGGCAAATCATCAAGGCTCTCCCGCCGGAGGTTGAGAAAATAGGCGTGTTTGTTAATGAGGAAGTTACTAGAGTAAAGGAAATTGCCAACTATTGCGGCCTGACGGGTTTACAGCTCCATGGTGAAGAGTCGCCGGAATACTGCAGTTGCCTGCAAAACTATGAGGTAATAAAGGCTTTTCGTGTCAACAACCGCATAGAGGGGCAGAGTATTAAACCTTATGTAGTTAATCAATGTATCGACAAAATCCTGCTGGATACTTATGTTCCCCAGCAACTGGGTGGCACAGGGAAAACTTTTCCCTGGGAAATAGTTAAAGAGCAGGAATGGGAAGTACCGGTTATCATTGCAGGGGGGCTGAATGCCGGCAATGTAGCCCGGGCCGTCCGGCTGGGAAAACCCTTTGGAGTTGATGTTGCGAGCGGCGTGGAAAAGGAGCCTGGCAAAAAAGACCCGGCAAAACTAAAAGCTTTTATCGAAAAGGCGAGGGGGTTAGAAAAGTGAGAAAAAACAGCTATTTTGGGGAATTTGGCGGTCAATTTGTCCCGGAAACTTTAATGCCGGCACTTCTGGAATTGGAAACGGCCTATGAGCAGTATAAAGATGATCCTCACTTTAAAGAAGAGCTCCGGTATTATTTGACAACATATGTGGGAAGGCCCACGCCTTTATACTATGCCCGGGGATTGACGGAATACCTGGGCGGGGCCAAAATCTATCTCAAACGGGAGGATTTAAACCATACGGGTGCCCATAAAATTAATAACAGCTTGGGACAAACCCTGCTGGCTAAGAAAATGGGGAAAAAGAAAATTATTGCCGAGACGGGGGCAGGGCAACACGGAGTGGCCACGGCTACTGCCGCTGCCCTCCTGGGTTGTGAATGTACGGTTTTCATGGGGGCAGAAGATGTTAAACGACAGTCCTTAAATGTCTTCCGTATGAAATTACTGGGAGCCCAGGTCATTGAAGTTACATCTGGCACACAAACCCTTAAAGATGCGACTAACGAGGCCTTGCGCCACTGGGTAGCAACGGTGAGAGACAGCCACTATGTTATTGGTTCTGTGGTTGGACCCCATCCATACCCTACCCTGGTCCGGGATTTCCAAAGTATCATCGGGGAGGAAACCAAACAGCAGATCTTAGAGAAAGAAGGCCGGCTGCCTGACTATTTGGTGGCCTGTGTGGGCGGGGGAAGTAATGCCATGGGTCTGTTTCATCCCTTTGTCCATGATCGTGAGATAAAAATGGTGGGTGTGGAAGCAGCCGGCTGTGGCGTAAATACCGGCCAGCATGCAGCCTCCTTAACCGCCGGGAGTAAAGGAGTTTTGCACGGGGCCTTAAGCTATATCCTGCAGGATAGCGACGGGCAAATCATACCTGCCCATTCCGTTTCCGCAGGTTTGGATTATCCTGGGGTGGGGCCTGAACACAGTTATTATAAAGACAGCGGCCGTGCCCAGTATGAGGCTATTACGGATGAGGAAGCCTTAGAGGCATTTCAGATGTTATCGCGCCTGGAAGGGATTATCCCTGCCCTGGAAAGTGCCCATGCTCTTGCCTATGTCAGGAAATTAGCTCCCACTTTGTCTCCTGAACAGGTAATTGTCGTGAATTTATCCGGGCGGGGCGATAAGGATGTAGAAACAGTCAGTAAATTGCTGGGAGGTAGAGCTCGTGAGTAGAATTGCCCAAACCTTTACTAATTTAAGGCTAAAGGGGCAGAAAGCCTTAATCCCTTATGTCAGCTGCGGTGACCCGAGTTTGGAGTTTACAGAACAATTAGTCTTAAAACTAGTAGAAGCCGGGGCTGACCTGGTGGAATTAGGGGTCCCCTATTCGGACCCGGTAGCAGACGGCCCCACCATTCAAAAAGCTTCCCAGAGGGCACTGGCAGGTGGCATCACGTTAGAAAAAATATTCCAACTGGCAGCCCGCTTGCGGTCAAGAATGGAAACACCCCTGATTTTAATGACCTATTATAATCCTATTTATCGTTTTGGCCTGGAAAGATTTGTTTCCAGGGCTCAAGAAGCAGGCATAGATGGTCTCATTGTACCTGACCTTCCCCCGGAAGAAGCCAGGATTCTGAAGCAAATTACGGATCCGGCTGAGATAGACTTGATTTTTTTAGCAGCTCCTACCAGTACCGCCGAACGCATGGAAAAAATAGCGGCTCTGGCTCGCGGTTTTATTTATTGTGTTTCGGTGACGGGAGTAACAGGTAGCAGAGAAAATATTGCTTCAGGTTTAGAAGCTTTTTTGGCTCAAATACGCTCTCACACTGATCTGCCTCTGGCAGTGGGTTTTGGTATAAAAAGCCCCGAAACGGCAGGTAAGGCTGCCGCAATAGCCGATGGCGTGATTGTAGGCAGTTCCCTGATTGAACGGATTGAAGAAAATCTACCTCTGGTTAAGGATGAACCTGAGAGGGTAATTAATGAAGTTTGTGCTTATTTAGCAAGTCTAAAAAAAGCTATGGGAAATACTCATTTTGCCATGAACTAAATACTGTTATGAAATATAATCGGCAGGGGTTAGATTTCCCTGCCGAACTTCTACATAAATTTAAAGATATTTTAATTATAGCTTTATAATTGTGTATTATGATTTAAGGCAAAAGTAGATATGTTGTGGGTGGAGTTAAGGAGAAACCTTAAACAAAGTTCCAGAAACGGAAAACGGGCAAGTTTTTGGGATTTAGTTAAGGTTTCTTTTTTATAGCTCAGAGTCTAGAACAAGGTGACATTGGGGAGATGATGTCCATCAACAAAGCACAATTTTATCAGAGACTGGCTAGCATCAAGAAAATTGCTGCCATTAAAGAACCCAAATACCTAGAAAAGGCTTTAGAAGCTGAGCTAAGTGCAGTCGTGCTTTCGATCGGTAACATTGCTGTGATTAAGCGTTATGTGGACCTCTTTAAACGGTCTAATTTCCCGGTATTCTTACACATTGAAAGAATTGGAGGGATCAGCCATGACAAAGATGGTGTTGATTTTATTGCCCATTATGTAAAACCTGTCGGTATCGTGAGTACCCGTAATAACTTAATTATCCAGGCTAAAAAACAAGGGTTGTTGACGATTCAACGTTTATTCCTGGTCGATAGTGATGCAGTCAAATCTGGACTTCAATCAATCCAAGAGACACAACCTGATGCAGTGGAATTTATGCCTGCTTTAGTTACGGATTATATTGCTGAATTCAGAAAAGAAATTGATCTTCCTATTATCGCCGGAGGATTGATAAGGACAAAAGATCAGATGAGAGAAGCTATAAGACATGGGGCTACTGCTGTCTCAATGGGAAATTGCCAATTATGGAAGGAAGATTTGAATTATGAATAATACCCGTTGTCTTCTTTTTGATCTTGATGGAACTTTGCTAGACAGCCGAGAGCCTATTGTTGATGCCGTCTATGCTACCGTTCAAAAGTACCAGCCCGGCATGTTTGCGCGAGAGGATCTCTTGCGGCGCTTCGGTGAGTCCTTTGACGATTTTTTTCGGCGAATCTCACCAGAACTACCAAGTGGAGTTACACGAGAACAATTTTTTATTACGTATCTTGACTATATGAAGATTTATCATGGTGAAAAACTAAAACTCTTTCCGTTTGTGCGTGAAGGGCTTGAGGATTTGAAACTATTGGGATACCAGTTGGGAATTGTCACGAATAAACAGCGGGAACTTGTGCTTGAGGGTTTGCAGTCTGTCAATATTCTTAATCTTTTCGACACTGTTGTTACCCTTGATGACGTAACAATGGGAAAACCCTTCCCGGAACCCATTGTCAAAGCAATGGATTTTCTGGGAGTGAAGCCGGATGAAACCATTATGGTTGGGGACAGCAGGTATGACGTGCTGGCAGCACGTGCAGCCCGGGTAAAAAGTGTAATCCTGGAATGGTACGGACAGGAGAAATGGCAGGAGCCCCTTCCTGATTATCGTTTCCCTAATTTCCACAAGTTTTCTGAAAAAATCCTACATGTTAACAGAATCTGTGAGCTGAGAGCCAGGACTCGGCAAACATAAAAGTCATCCGAAGATTTAATTTCAAGAACGCAATTCATGGAGGTAACGGTGATGTCCAAAATACAATTCAAAGATGTTACGAAAATTTATGATAACAAAAAGACAGTTATTGAAAATCTTAACTTGGAGATAGAGGATGGTTCTTTCACTGTTCTGGTAGGACCTTCGGGTTGCGGAAAAACAACCGCTTTACGGATGGTGGCCGGTCTGGAAGAGGTAACTAAGGGAAATATTTTTATCGGGGATGAGGATGTTACGTTCAAAGAACCAGGCGACAGGGGTATTGCTATGGTGTTTCAAAACTATGCCATATATCCCCATATGACAGTCCGTGAAAATATCGAATTTGGATTAAAAAATGCCAAAGTTCCTAAAGAGGAGCGTCAGCAAATTGTAAAAGATGTGATTCAACTTGTAGGGCTTGATGGGTATGAGAGTGTTAAACCGTCTAAGTTGTCGGGAGGACAAAGGCAGCGTGTGGCTCTGGCACGGGCCATTTCTAAGAAACCCAGGGTATTTCTAATGGATGAACCTTTATCCAATCTGGATGCCAAATTGAGAAACCAGATGCGCACCGAGCTGATTCAACTGCATCACAAGTTAAAATCCACCTTTATTTATGTAACCCATGACCAGATAGAGGCCATGACCATGGGAGACAAAATTGTCATTATGAACGAAGGGAAAGTGTTGCAAGTCGGGTCTCCCAGGGAAATATACAGCAATCCCCAAAGTATTTTTGTTGCACAATTTATTGGTGATCCGGGGATGAATGTGATAAAGCTCAAAAGTGGGAATTATTTCGGATTCAGGCCTAGAAAGGTGGTTTTCCAAGCAACGAGTGAATTAGAAGGCATTGAGTTCAATGGAATGGTGCTGACCCGGGAAATTTTGGGCTCAGAGGTTTTGTACTGTATCGACACAACCTTAGGTAAAATCATGCTTAAAACCAATAATGAAACCTACCAGCCTGACGATACGGTCAAGCTCTATGTTGAGAAAACAAATTTATATTTCTTTGACCGGGAAGAAAACCGAATTTATAGCCAGAAAGAGATAGAGGGACTTTATCAAGAAGTGGTGATGCACAATGGCAATCTCCAGAACGAAAAAAATTGATACCGCTTATTTGTATGTACTTCCTGCTGTCATCGGATGCCTTGTATTCACGATCTATCCAGTTGTTTATGTTATGTACTTGAGTACGCTGTCCTGGGATTTGATTAGCCCGGATAAAACGTTTGTGGGGTTGGATAATTACAAACGATTACTCACCTCGCCGGAATTCCAGCAAGTTCTCATTAACAGTGCCACTTACATGTTAGTTATGGTGACGGTATCCATCAGCATTGCATTGGTTTTGGCTGTGTGGCTGAATAAGCGTACGAAACTTCATAACTTTGTGCAAACATCGATTTTTACTCCCCATATTATTTCTTTGGTTTCGGTCGCCATGCTGTGGATGTGGATTATGGATCCGGAATACGGACTTTTAAATTACATCTTGGGCTGGTTGGGGATACCCGGATTACAATGGATTGATAATCCTGATACCGCCTTGCTTTCTGTGATTATTGTCGGGATATGGAAAGTTATAGGTTACAATGTTTTGATTTTGATCGCTGGTTTGCAAAGCATTCCCTCCTATATTTATGAATCAGCGAAACTGGACAAAGCTAACAGGGTTACAACCTTTTTTAAGATAACCATTCCCCTTCTTTCGCCAACACTGTTTTTCTTGCTCATTGTAAACATTACATCGTCTTTTCAGGTTTTCGATTCAGTTAGGGTCATGACTCAGGGAGGACCGGTTAATTCTACCAATGTCCTTGTACACTGGATTTACCAGACGGGCTTTGAATTTTACCGTATCGGAGAAGCAGCAACCGGTTCCGTGCTCCTGTTCATCATTGTAGCGCTTGCCACCTTTGCCAACTTTAAGTTGCTGGCAAGTAAGATTCATTATCAATAAGCTTAGCTAGGGGGGTGAGAGCAGACAGGGAGCTTGCTAACTGGTATAAAAAACCATAAAGAGGAGTGAATACATGCGAGATATATCAACCCCTATGGAAAAGTCTTTTTCCCAAAGGATACCTCTGCCCAATGCTAATACTCCGGTGTCCCGAGCATTAGCCACATTAGCCAGGAAATTATCACTAGGCAAATTACTTGAAACTATTTTTTTGGTCGCTTTATCCTTAATCTTTATCTTCCCGTTTTTCTGGATGTTTACCACGTCTTTTAAGACACTGCCGGAAACCATGTTGTTTCCCCCAACGTTACTGCCTCAACAGTGGATGTTCCAAAACTATATGGAAGCATGGCGGTCAGGGCCTTTTCCAACTTATCTCTTTAACAGTATTTATATTGCCGTCGCAATTTTGATTTTGCAATTTGCAGTCATCATTCCGGCAGCCTATGCCTTTGCCAAGAAAAGCTTCAAAGGTTCCAAACTCCTATTCGGGATGATTTTGTTGGGATTGATGATTCCCACCCAGGTGACTTTTTTGCCGATCTACTTGCTGTTTAGTAAGGTGGGGTTGATTAATACTCCTGCGGCTCTGATTCTTCCGTTTGCTTCTTCTTCGTTCGGTATCTTTCTTTTGACACAGAATTTTAAGCAGATCCCCGATGAAATCATTGAAGCCGCAAAACTGGATAAAGCTTCAGAGTTTAAAATTATTTTCCGAATCATGCTGCCTATGGCAAAACCGGCCATTCTCACATTTGCGCTCTTTTCTTTCATCGCCCACTGGAATGATTACTTCTGGGTTTTGACCATGACAAATTCGGATGCGATCCGGACTCTGCCTGTGGGAATTGTCAATCTGAAAGATACGGAAAGCATTAAATCATGGCATGTTATTATGGCAGGAAATATGATCTTGGTAGCCCCGATCCTTTTTATCTACTCTCTAGCCAACAAGTATATAAAATCTGCCTTTACCTACAGCGGTATCAAATAGTCCTCCCTAATCAAGGAAATTATTGAACAGAAAGGAAGATAAACAATGAAATACTCTAAGAAAATCATTGCTGGAATTCTCTTGATGGTTATCGCCAGTACATTGTTATTAGCAGGTTGCGGTGCTGGAGCCGCAAATGTCAACAACTCTTCACAAAGTCAATCCTCAAATAACGGTCTTGTAACCATTGATTTCTGGTATGCCATCGGCGGACGTAACGGCGAGGGTGTTGAGAAGTTAGTTAAGGACTTTAATGCTTCTCATCCCAATATTGTCGTCAAAGCTACGCACCAGGGTGACTACTGGGCCAATGCGACAAAACTGCAGGCAGCCCTAGTATCCGGGAATCAGCCCGATGTTGTGATGCTGGAAATTTCTCAGGTAGGACAATTTGGTTATTCTGGCGCCTTGGCTGATCTTGGTCAATACTTTTCCCAAGATGAGATAACTAAGTTTCATGAAGGTCTACTGAAAAATTCTTATGTCAATAACAAGTTTGTAGCCGTGCCCTTTTGTAGAAGTACACCGATTCTCTATGTTAATAAAACCATGCTGAAAAAAGCCGGTTTAGATCCTGCCGGTCCTAAAAACTGGGATGAATTAAAGGAGTATGCCAGAAAATTAACGAACAAGGATCAAGGAGTCTATGGCTTTGAAACGCCGATTGATATTTGGTTCTATGAAGCCGGGGTATTCCAACAAGGTGGCAAGATTTTTTCGGATGATGAAAAACATGTAGCCTTTGATAGTGAAGCAGGTTATGGCATCGTAAGGCTATGGCAGGAAATGGTCAAGGAAGGAACCATGAAAGCCCCTCCGGGACAGGACTATAATGCATGGGATGTTGCCACTAACGATTTTGTCAATCAGAAAGTGGCCATGATTCAGGTTTCTACAGCCAGCTTAGGCGGTTTAATCAAGTCTACCGAAGGAAAGTTCGAATTAGGTACCGCGTTCTTGCCGGCAGGGAAACAATTCGGTGTGCCTACAGGTGGGGCCAATCTGGCTGTATTGCAAAAGTCCTCTGAAGCTGAAAAGAAAGCTGCAGTAGAATTTATCAAATGGCTCACCAACAAAGAAAATGCGGCCTTTTTCAGCGAGTGGTCTGGTTATGTGCCGGTTACCAAAGAAGCGGTTGAATCTGAAAAGATCAAGGCACTGTACGACAAATACCCTCAATACAAAACTGCTTTGGAACAGTTGCAATATGCTCAAGCTAGGCCGATGATTAAAGGCTACCGCGAAATGACGGTTAAAATTCAGGATGAACTGAAAAGGGCTATGCTTGATACTTCTATTACCCCTGAACAAGCGGTAAAGAATGCAGCCAAACAAGTACAGGATTTGCTGAATAAAAACAATTAATAAAAACAATTAAGGAGATAAAGGCGGGTAAATTCAGATGCAAAACTATGTGCTAGCACACCGTGGATGGTGTGGTGTTGCCCCGGAAAACACTATGGCTTCTTTCCGGATGGCGGTTAATGATCCTACTGTAGATGCTATCGAGTGTGATATCCAGTTGTCTAAAGATGGGGAAATTGTCGTAATTCACGACTTTACTATCGACAGAACGTCTAACAGTACAGGTTTAGTAAGAAACTACACGTATGAAGAACTATTGCAATTTGATTTTGGCGGCTGGTTTTCTGCAGAATTTAAGGACGAAAAGATCCCTTTGTTTAAAGACCTACTAGAGCTAGTTGATGGGAAAAAGCGCCTGGTGGTAGAAATTAAAACAACTGCCAATCTTTACCCGGAAATTGCCGATAAGTTAGATAAGTTATTAGAAGCGATTAAACATTATCCGAAAGACAGGATCATGATCGAATCATTTGACCATTCCTTGATGAAAAACATTAAGGAAAAGGATTCTGAACTTTGCACAGGGCTAATTTTCCACGATAACGTCACACTGTTGCTGGAGCAAATGAAGTACACTCGAAGTAATTTTGCGTCCATCTATTTTGGTAATATCACGCAACAATTGGTCGATGAATTAACGGCTCATAATATTGAGATCATTTTATGGACACTGAATCATGAGTGGCAATATGACTATATCAAACAGTTTAAAGGAACATTCTATATTGCCTCTGATTATCCAGGGCTTGCCATAAAACACATGTCATCATTGTAATGGGAGCTTAGAGGTGGAATAGGGATATCTTTTGTTGGAGTAACAAAACGAGAAAGGCAGGATAAACAACAGGGTCGAAGAAATTTTTATAGAATTAAGTGAATTAAATACATGCTTTGCTTGTAGAACATAAATTTTGAACCAGGGAGGTAATAAAATGTATATCCTGGCCATAAACGGCAGCCCCCGAGGAAGGGATAGCAATACTGACAGGATGCTACAGCCTTTTTTAGCAGGGGCCCGGGATGCAGGAGCCATCACGGATGTCATATATGTGGTGGATTTGGACATCCGTGATTGCCGGGGCTGTTTTACGTGCTGGACAAAGACCCCGGGCCGCTGCATCTTACAGGATGACATGAAGGGAGTGCTGGAACAAATCAAAAGGGCCCACATTTTGGTGCTTGCTACTCCCCTATATCATTTTGGCATGACAGCCCGTTTGAAGCGCCTCCTGGAGCGCACATTGCCCCTAGCTGATCCTCATATAATCAAGAAAGGCGACCATTTTTCCCATCCGGGACGGGAAGAACATAGGATGGATATGGTATTGATCGCCAACTGCGGTTTCCCGGACAGAGTCCATTTTAAAGCCCTGGAAGAGCACATGCGTCAGCTAACTAAGGATCGGCCGGGCAGCCTCTTGGCCAGCATCCTGTGTTCTGGCGGGGAAATGCTGCGATTTGGCGGTGATGGTTTCAAGTGGTACTATGATGCACTGCGCAGGGCCGGGAGAGAGATAGTAGAAATGGGTCACTTATCTTCCGAGACTGAAAGTATTTTAGCAAAGGAATTGGTGCCCTTGGAATCATTCCTCAATATGGCCAATGCTTTCTGGGACAGCCAGATTGCTCCGGAGGGGGCGGAGGGAAATAAATCCGATTTTACATCAGAAGAGCATTTTACTGGGGATTTCGGAAAGAATGAGGCTGGCGAACAACTACAACAAATTTCTAAGCCTAATATGCTTCCCCGCGACTGCCGAGAAGCCGTCATGGGTATGGTGATGGCCTTTAACCCCAGAGCCGCTGGAGGTATGAAGGCTGTGCTGCAGATAAACCTCACAGGGGAAGGCGGTGGGGAATTTTATATGGTCATTCAAGAAGGCCGTTGTTCGGTCCATGAGGGAAAAGCGGAAAATGCCACAACGGTGATCACGTCGCCGGCGGATGTGTGGCTTAGCATAGCCCGGGGGGAACTGGACGGAGCCGGAGCCTTAATGCAGGGGCTTTATAAAGTGACAGGAGATTTTGGCATAATGCTTAAGATGAAGGATTTATTTTCAGGTACCGATTCCAAAGACGAAGCACCAGCACGCCCGGCGGGGCCGCTTCCCATACCCGGCATGATGTGGCTCACGGTAGCCTTCCTGCCATGGATTTTCAACTGGATCGCCACAGGTATGGAATTGAATCCTGCTGTAAAATGGGGTGTGCCTGCCCTTGGTTCATTGCTCATATGGGGCTACAGGAAATATTATAACAGCCCCACCTGGATGGATAGCATATCGGCTGTTTACTTCCTGGTTGCCGGCGTTTTTGCTCTAGCCGGTTACCCGCTGTCACCTGCAGCGGGAGATTTTAGCGGAAACCTGGTCCTGGGTGCCACATGGCTGGCCTCGTTGGCCAAAGAAGTACCACTTACCGCAGAATATTCCAGGTGGAACTATCCGGCCAGTCTCGCCGATAATCCCATGTTTTTGCGGACCAATGCCATCATCACAGCGGTATGGGGCGAGGCCTACCTCTTCATGGCTGTAATGGTATTGATGATGAATCTCATACCGGAATACAAAATTCTCTGGATGGTTTTGCGGTATCTACCTCTGCCCCTGGCCGGCGTATTCACCGCCTGGTTTCCCGACTGGTACCCGGCATATATCGCAGCTGGTGGGAACAAGCTTAGATAAAAATCATTACAGTAAGACAATATGTTTGTAGATAGACGGAGGAGAAATGTTGGATACTAAACTAAAACCTGCTTATGTTCTGTCGATTTTTATCGCAGTCTTAACTTTGGTTGCATCCGCAGGAGGGCTTTTCATCAGCAATCTGTACCGGGACAACTCCAGCTTTATTCTGATAGGATGGTATGGAAATGACTTGGTCACATTTTTTGTTGCTTTCCCGCTGTTGGTTATAACATTGATTTTGTCGATACGTGGTTCGCAGCGAGCACAACTGGTCTGGTTAGGGATGCTAGATTACACCCTTTACAATTATGCCTTTTACCTTTTCGGGGCTGCTTTAAACCGATTTTTCTTGATTTATGTTGCATTGTTCACGTTATCGATTTTTGCACTTATCTTTGGATTGGCTAACATCGATGTCAACTCAATCAGCCAGAAATTCCAGGCCAGGACGCCTGTCAAATGGGTTAGTAGTTACATGATGTGTTGGGCTATTTTACTAGGGATAGCGTGGATCGGTCAATGGCTAAGTTTTGTTGTAACGGGACAGCTTCCGCAGAGTGGCTTAGATATGAATGGTTTCAAACTGGTGGCTACTCTGGATTTATCACTTGTAGTGTCGGGTCTTGTGTTGGGAGCGATCTGGCTGTGGAAGCGCCGCCCTTGGGGATATGTACTGGCAGTGATGTTCAATGTCAAGGGTTTCACTTACACACTGGTTTTAACTGTCGGTTCTTTATTGCAGGCTAATGCTGGTATAGAGGGAACCGCAGCACTGGTACCGTTATGGATTTTTCTCGGTATCGCCTGTCTAATTTCTTCCATGATTTTATTAAGGAATATGAAAATTCAGGGAGTAGCAAAGTGATTTTACTCGTGTGGAGGGTAAGGGTTTCATCCTGGGATGAGAAAGATTGGTGAAAAAAGCGCGCCAGGAGAGGATCCCAGTCCGGAGTCTACAGGGAGAAGCTATACCTGAATGGGAGCAAATTAAAAATATTGACCTGGTCCGGGTGAAAGAGTGCCTCAAAAGCCCCGTCTTGGTAGATGGGCGCAATATTTTTTCCCCCCAAGAAATGCGCAATCTAGGGTTTACCTACCTGTCCATAGGCCGTCAGTAAAGGTTTTTAAACACTTTTGTACAACATATAACATAATTATAACAATAAGAAAATCTATACTTATACTCATCCGGTAAGATGTTATTTAGAAAGATCTTACCGGAGGATTTCTATGTTGATTCAGACTCATCTTCAACTGGCCACTACCGTTTATCAGCACGTCAAAAGTAAATATAACCTGGAATTGCGGCATGATATGCTCCAATATGGCAGCATTAAGCCGGATCTGCTCTGGCAATACAGGGACATACCCCATTATTTCGAAGAGGGATTCCCTTTTTTCCTCGAAGAATTGCAGCAGATGTGCAATGATCGTAAATATGACAATGTAAAAGATTTTAGTATGAAGTTAGGGGAAGTGCTCCATTTTACGGCTGACTACTTTTGCCATGCCCACAATGAAGAATATTTTAAGAAGGCCCTTTGGCCTCACTTTATTTATGAGTTGAAACTTCATAATAGTTTTTCTCAATATACATATATGGGAGAAAAATTTTACCTACCTAAGTTTAAAAATATTCTTTCTCTTATCTTGAACCTTCGTAGAAAATATTTGGAAACCTCCTCGGGACTGAAGACAGACGTAAAATTTATTCATATCTCCTGCCTGGAAGTAACCAATTTCCTCATTAAAGCCGTATTCATGGCTGATGCTGAAGCTGCATAAATCATGCAACGCCCGAAAGGCGCTTTTTTTGTATCTGTTAAAAAAACATTCAAACTTGATTAAGAGATTGCCTGTGTAAACGTTGGCCTCAACAGAGACTATACCAGGTAGTGTTTTAATCTTTTTACAAAGAGCCTGGGCTAATGCCGGATTCCGATGTAGGCCAGAGTGATGGATGCGGATTCTCCCGGGTAGCATATGAACGATTTTCAGTTTTTTCTATCCTGCGAGATCAGTTGCGGGTGTTTTGATAGGTTGAGCGTCCAGAAAAGAAACCAGGAGGAAAGTACCTACACAAACGAGCCATTCCAGATAAATAACATGGGAGAAAATACGTACTGCCGGGACAAGCTGCCAGAGAATGAGGACGATGATACCGGCCAGGGTAGTATAGAAGGCGGAGTTTTTCCGGCAGAGACCGGGGAAAAAGAGAGTGCAAACAATGACGATAGTGTAGGCCGTAGTAAGAGAAAGGGCGATTAAGAGGGTCTGGATGACGCCTGAGATGGACATGGCTCCCCACAAAGTAAGGAGACCCAACAACAGTACGGTGATACGGGTAAGCCTGGTGTAAGCTGCATCGCTAATATCCGGTTGGATGAATCGTTTCCAGATATCCTGGGCAAAAAGAGTACCCGAGCCCATAAGGAGACCTGTTGCTGTTGAAACGTCAGCAGCCCAGAGGGAAGCCAGAACTAACCCTGCTATATAAGGATTCAAGGACATAATAATCTGGGGTAAGGCCATGGTGGGACTAATGTCTGGGTGAGCAGCACGCGCTGCAATACCCATTAAAGCGCAAAGAAAACCGATCGGTATCATTAGGACCGCGCCCCACAGGAATCCGTTTCGTGAAGTTTGGCTATCCTTACCGGCACATATAATCTGGACTACTGCTTGATGAGTTTGGGCCATTGTCATCATTACAACAAACCAGCTTATGACACCCATTAGACCTACACCCTTAAAGGGCTCGAACCAGGGCCCATTTACCGGTAAGTTTGAACTAATGGCAGCGAATCCCCCTTGCTTAAGAACAATAAGAACGGTGCCGACGGTTACACCTAGATAGATCAAGGTAACATTAAGGATATTAGCCAAACTGCCTGACCAGAAACCGCCAAGTACAGTCATTCCAATAAAGACCACAGCGCTGGTTATCATCCCGGCTTTAATAGTAAAGACCTCGGGCAGGAGCGAGGCCAGGATGGCGCCCCCAGCTACATATTGTAATGAAGTAGTGGCCAGTTGGATAATAATTTGGCCGATAACACAGATAACACGGCCTTTTGTATCATAGTAACGTTCAAAAAGTTCAGGGATGGTAGTAAAATTTAAATCCCGGTATTTTTTTGCCAACAGCAAACCTAAAAGAACAGCGCCGGCAGCCCAGGCTGCGTTATACCAGCCTGCGGAAAGTCCAACTTTATAAGCACTTTCGGAAACACCGATCGTAGAAGCTCCACCAATGGCTAATCCTGCAATACTTACGGCCACCAGAGGGGTGGTAAGGTTGCGCCCCGCCAGGATGTAGTGCTGGCTACCTTTATTGGCTAATTTACGTGCATAGGCACTGATACCAAAAAGGAGTAAAATATATAAGACTACTATAGCTAATTCAATACTCATTGATGAATCCTCCTCATCTAGTTTACTACTGCCATTACTGATTCCTGGGTAAAAAAGCTAAACTCACCTTCGCTAAACCCCATGTAATTACCACCTCTCTCATCTTAAACATGTTCGGTTTACTGTCACCTGTGACCCGTTCGTATTTAAAAATAAAAAACTTCTCATCCCTGCAGGGACGAGAAGTTTACTCGCGGTACCACCCTGGTTAGCCTTAAAAAGAGAAGGCTCACCTCTAGTTTAGAGTACGGGAAATATCCTTATACTCTCTTCCTGGTAACGGTGGAAGCTTCCGGGACAGTCTACTTTTTTGTTCAACTGCCGGCTCGGGAGGGAACTTCACCGGGTCTACACAGTAGAGATGCTTTCAGTCCATGACATCTCCTCCCTGGAAAGGTAGCGCCTGGTTACTTTACTCCGTCATAGCCTGTTGTATAGTACAAAATATCTGATTGTTAGTGTTATTATATATATTACCACGGAAAAAGGTGTTTAGCAATGGTTCTCTTAAAATTACTGCAAAAAAAAAATTAGGCAGGCTTGAGAGAGCCTGCCTTTGCGTTTAAAACTCCATTGTCTGAACTGTGTCGGGAATGATTAATGTAGCCTGGGTTTTGGCTTGAATTTCTTCCACAGTAACTCCAGGAGCCAATTCCCTGAGGACGATTCCTTCTTCGGTTACTTCCATTAAACCTAATTCTGTCACAATGTAATTTACCTCACCACTGGCAGTGAGGGGTAAAGTACATTCTTTGAGGATTTTGGGGGAGCCATCCTTGGTGGTGTGTTCCATGGCAATAATGACTTTACGGGCACCGGCTACCAGGTCCATGGCACCGCCCATGCCGGGTACCATTTTACCGGGGATCATCCAGTTAGCCAGGTTTCCTTTTTCATCCACTTCCAGGGCCCCTAAGACAGTGGCAGCCAGATGGCCGCCACGGATAATGGCGAAGGACATGGCGCTGTCAAAACAGGCTCCTCCTGGCAGAATGGTTACGGGCTGACCTCCGGCGTTTACGACGTCTTTTTGTTCTTGACCCTCAGGGGGTGTAGGGCCAAGACCGATAAAACCATTTTCTGAATGGAGAAAGATATTGACTCCTTCAGGTATATAATTGGCTACAGCCGTAGGCAGGCCAATACCTAAATTTACAACATCACCGTCTTTGAAAAAACGGGCAATTCTTTTAGCAATGATTTCCCGCGGATTTGCCATTGTTCGATCACTCCTTTAACCCTTAATGACCATATCAACAAAGATGCCGGGAGTCATGATTTCGTCAGGATCCAGACTGCCAACATCCACAATTTCTTCCGCTTCCACGATGACCAGGTCGGCAGCCATAGCCATTAAGGGGTTAAAGTTGCGGGCGGCCCGGTTATAGACCAGGTTGCCATAAATGTCGGCCTTGGCCGCTTTAATGAGGGCGATATCGGCACGAAGAGGTGTTTCTAAGAGATAGGTCTTCCCATTGACTGTGATTTTTTCTTTTCCTTTTTCTACGATAGTGCCAATGCCTGTGGGTGTCAGGATACCGCCTAAACCAGCGCCGGCAGAACGAATTCTTTCAGCCAGGGTGCCCTGGGGAACCAGGTCTACTTCCAGTTCTCCGGCGTTCATTTGCCTTCCCGTTTCAGGGTTCGTGCCGATGTGAGAAACAATAACTTTTTTGGCTTGTTTATTGACCACCAGCTTTCCAATACCTTTTCCGACAAAAGCTGTATCATTTGCAATCACAGTGAGGTTTTTCACATTAAGTTCGACGAGACCGTCTACTAGACTTTCCGGTGTCCCCACACCGAGAAAGCCACCAATCATAATGGTTTGACCGTCGGCAAATTTTGCGAGAGCCTCCTGTCTGGTGGTTAGTTTATTCATCTTAAAACACTTCCTTTGACAAGTTTCTGGTATTTAAGCCGTTTTTTTCATA